>JADGAE010000137.1 GCA_015232165.1 Nitrospirota bacterium | reverse complement strand
CGCCCCCCTTCTTTTTTTTCTTAGGGGGGTGAACTATTACGTTACCATTGACCCTTTCGGATGTACCTGTATACCTGTGACGTAGACTTTTGCAGCAGGTCTGCTATTTCGGCCACGGGCAGCCCGGCATAGAGCATGACGGCAATAGCGCGGAGTTTGAGGTCCGGCAGTCGTCTGATTTTGGCGATGTTTATCTTGCTGCGTCCAATCAATGCCTCCCTGATTTCGGTCAAGACTTCGTTGTAGTCCTTTGTTAATCTGGAGTCTTCGTATTGGAGGGTTGCCTCAAATGGCGACTCCTCGGCCCTGAGTATTTCCTCTACGTAGATGCAAGCCTCTTTGCACCTGATGTAGTTTCTACACCTGTGACAGGAATGTCGGGGGCGACTATTAGCCAGAGGAGCCTTTCGCTGTCCCCCGGGTGCATCTAAATGTCGGAGGCAACTTTCAGCCACAGCAGGTGCAACTTTCAGCCGTGGCAACCTGCTTGTGGGCTGCACCCCCCGGCCTTCCCTCCTCTGCGATAAAATAGGCTGCCGCTGCCCCCGGGATGTCTCTAAATCCCCGGTGTGACCTGATGTATCTAAGATGTCAACTTTCAAGAATCCTCCTCCTGGTTTTTCTTGTTGCGGTAGTCAGGAGTATCCTGCGACAAAGGGACGACACCCCTCGCCTCAAATGCACTCCCGCTCTTGTCCTTGGGATTAGCTACCGCTATGGTGGCGTTGTTGACTGTGGTGTGTCGGCGCGGGGGCAGTGAACCCTTTTTAAGGATAAGCACCTTGCCCATCTCGCTTATGCGTGAAACGATACTCGTACCGATAAACTCACTGACCGCATTAAAATTCTTCTCCACATCTCCAAGTCCATAGTTGCTGATTATAATCAATGGCATGTTGTTGAGATAACGCCTGTTTATTATAGAGTACATGGTCTTTACCGACCACTGTGTGACCTTTTCAGCCATGAAATCATCTACAACCACAAGGGGAGAGTTGCAGTACTTGTCATGGATATCCCCTTCGGAGATATCCGGGTTATTAAACGTATTGCGTATCTCCAGGAGCATATCCGAGGCAATGGTAAAGACGGGATAGCGTGGTGGTATCGGAGCCTCCGAGTAACAGTCACGGAAGTAAGGTCCGAGCATCAAAATATAGGCCTTTACAATGGCCGCGGCCAGATAGGTTTTGCCCGACCCCGGTTGTCCAAAGATATACAATCCTCCATGACCTTGTCGAGTCGGAGGGTCGGTACCCTGCTGAAAGTCGTGCCCGGGGTTCAGGTGCGGCAAGACGCCCCGCACTATGTCCACAACCTCACGGTTCACCGAAGAGATATCTGCCGTCAGGTATCTCCGGGGCACCCCGCAGCTGCGTAACACCTTGTCTATGCGTCCGCTTAAGGCCGCCTTCCACCTGCCTGCAATGGCCTCCTGTCGCTCCCTGGTAACAGACACCCTGCAATTGTGGCATATATCTTCAATCGCAATCCACCGTAAAGTAAACGGATTAAACCACCCCAAGTCCTCTTCGCCACACCGTCCGCACTTTAACACGCCAACCTTAACACCTTTAAACAAACGCACTATGTCGTCCCAGAAGGCGGCAGCCCGATACTTAAGTGCCTCCCGACGTGCCTCCTCGGGTCTGTCCGCCAGCAACTCTGATATATAGGTGAGCGTATGGGTCTGCTCCTGCCTCTTTATCGTCGGCGGAGATTTCTGCATTGTAACCGTCCTCTGCATAGTCTCTTTTGTCCTCCTTATCTTCTTTGCGGCGACAGGCGGGAGGGACTTCTTTGTGACCACGACAGGTACGACTTTCAGCAGGTGGTTGCCAACCCCCTGCTGCGACAAGATTGCGCCCCACCCCACCCCGGTTCAGTGTGTCCCGCCTTGTTGGCTTGGTTGTATTATTTCTATCCGTATACTCTCTGATATTTTGATACTTATCCCATTTGTTAATAAATATAACCGAACCCATAGCATTACTTATAACATTAATAATACCATTTTGTTCGAGCCATCTGAGCACGCTTCCAATAGTTTTTTTTGAGGGTACACGCTCGATTCCTCGTTCGTAGTGTGCCACACCCCTTGCTATGAGGTCGTAGCTTGTCACCACCATGCCTGGAGATACCCACATCCCCAAGCCACGGTTGGTGGGCACACACTCCGTCTTCCACCTTGCCTTCTGACGCAGGTAGTAAAAGATGCGATGATACAACGGCGGCATCTGCCACACCAGACTATCCAGCTCCCTTCTCCATGCCAATGTAAATCCACGTTCCATATTTTTATGCTAACACATACTTTATCATATGTCAAGAGAAAAAATAATACTTGTAAAAAATTTTTCTTAATATCAGCATATATGTGTTATTAACAGATATTTACCTTTATTGAGGCCATTTTTTTTGATACATCGTGCGTATGTTCATTAACGTCTCCCAACCAATAGCTACACCATACAGACAGGTACCACCTATAGTTGTTCTGATAGCGAGACCGTATTTGTTTTGTAATATTATATTAATCATACTTAAAATGCAATTGACAATTCAATTACATAACATCAGTTGTGTAATTGAATTTAATTAAACATAGGATTAAGTCACGGTTATATCCGTTGAATTCTGTCTGACGTTAACCTTGCCTGGATAAGTTACAAGTATTAATCTATATTTTAGTGTCTTTGGTGTGTTTCCAGGGCGTTTACTTGCGACACTAAAAGTATTGAATACAAAGCGTTTATATGGCATACATGCAAAATTAAACTATATGTATCATAAGGATAACGGTATATGGAAAACGACAACAATTTGGACAAAAAGAAGCAAAAGAGCCGCCGCCGCAAAAAAGACAAAGACAAGGATGTGCAGTCGGTCCTTGAGTCGATGGCCTGCGATCCCATTGCCGCAATGGCGGTTATCGCCAACGACCCTTCGGTTGACGTAGCGCTCAGGGTCAAGCTCCTGATGGAACTTGCCCAGTACGTCTACCCCAAGCGTAAGGGAGAGTTTATGGCGGGGGTGGCAGATGAAGGGGTTGCCGTCGCTGAGACGTATGAGCAACGCCTGCGGCGTATACGCGCCCTGGCCGATGAGCAGGGGGTTCCTAAAAAAGAGAGCGGGAGTGCAATTGAAAAATGAACGAAATTGAGAGATTGGAGCATGAGCTATGCAATGATTTTGCCATCTACGCCCCGGCATGTCTGAGGATACAGAGCATTGACGGTCGGCTCCTGGCGTTTTCACTCAACGAAATACAGCGCCTGTTGGAACGGATAATCTACGACATACGAGAGCGGGGCAGGCTCGTGCGCATGCTTATCCTCAAGGCCCGACGTGAGGGGGTCAGCACCTGGGTGGCAGGACGCTTCTACTGGAAGACAACCACGCACTTTAACCGCTACGGCGTGCTCATAACCCACGAACAGGAGGCCACGGAATTCATCTTCAACATGACACGGCGGTTTCACAGACACGTCCCCGGGGACTTCAAACCCGCACAACTACACAATAACAGTAAAGAGATAGAATTCAACCGTGCCGCGGGTCTGGGGCTTGACGGCGCACTCAGGGTGGGGACGGCAGGCAAGACGGACTTTGGCAGCGGACAACTGATCCACTATCTGCACCTGTCGGAGGTGGCAAAGTGGCCCGCACACACGACCTCCGAGCTCCTGACGTCTCTGTTACAGTGCGTCCCCGATGAGCCGGAAACCGAAATAATCTTTGAAAGCACCGCCAGGGGACCCGCTGGGGAGTTCTACGAGCGCTTCTTCAGCGCACGCTATGTCTATGAAATCTACAGGGACACCGACGGCATGGCAAGATTCAAAGGCCGTATCAACCACGCTGCCGGGGTCAATAACGTCTACAGTGCCGTCTTTATCCCGTGGTTTGTCTTTGACGGTTACCGCATAGATGGCGGGCAACTCATAGACCCCGACGACGAAGAAGCGTCGCTCGCGGCCCTCTGCGGTGTGGATGACGCACAGTTGTTGTGGCGTCGGATGGCCATCGAAAACCGCTGTGGCGGCAATCTCCTTACATTTAAGCAGGAGTATCCCTCCAATGCCACGGAGGCCTTTGTCACAACGAGTGCGTCAGTCTTTAACACGCAGAAGATTCTAGGTCTGATGACCACGGCCAAAGAGCCTGTGCAGAGATACGAGTGCGAGTTAAGCACGGGCCTCTTCCTGGTGCAAACAGAGGGCAGATTGCGCGTGTGGGAGGAGCCGGTTGCGGGTAAACAGTATCTCATCAGCGCGGATGTCTCCGAGGGATTACAGGGTGGGGAGTATCCAGGAGTAGGAAAGAACGGGGATTACTCCTGCGCCGAGGTCATCGAAAGGCCCGCCTCAACACAGGGGATGGTCGCAAGGCAGGTGGCCGAGTGGCATGGGCTTATCGAGCCTGACCTCTTTGGCGTGCTGCTGGTACACCTGGGCAGGCACTACAACACGGCATGGCTGGTGCCGGAGAGAAACAACCACGGTCTCACCACTATCACAAAGCTCGTGGAGCTCAACTATCCGCGCATATACGCAGAGATGATCCTGACCCCTCCCGTAAAGCCCAGGAAGCGCCTCGGCTGGCTCACTACAAAGACCAGCAAGGAGCTGATCATCAACAACCTCATCGCCGAAATCAGGGACGACTGCCACGGCATTGCCGGCAGGGAGGTCTGGCAGGAGATGCTGACGTTTATCAGGACTGAAAGCGGCCAATACCGCGCCCAAAACGCAATGCACGACGACCGCGTCATGGCCATGGCCATTGGAAAATTCGTCAGGTCAAAACTCCCGCATATGACACTCCCAACCGCCTCACAACCAATCTCAACAGAGGCCTGGACATAAAAGAAGTGCTCATATAAATCATTACATTATGTTAATATATCGCATGATATGGTTCTTGGTGTTTGATTAGAGACGGGCGGTGTAAGATGGACAGGATGCTGATTACCGGCGGGTGTGGTTTTGTGGGTAGTTCACTTGCGATAAATTTCAGGAGACGCTACCCTCAACTGAAGATCGCCTGTCTGGATAACCTCAGACGCCGGGGCAGCGAACTCAATGTTGCAAGGTTGAAGCCTTGGGCCGTGGAGTTTGTCCACGGCGACATCAGAAGCCAGGAGGACCTCTACGGCGTCGGTGACGTCGATGTGATACTGGAGTGTTCGGCGGAGCCTTCCGTCCTTGCCGGATATAACTCCTCGCCCGATTACGTTGTTGGCACCAACCTTGTTGGCACGATCAACTGCCTCGAACTGGCTCGCAGGATGACTCATTCGGTAACCTTCATCTTCCTGTCAACCAGTAGGGTGTATCCAATTAAGACGATCAACCGGTTGAACATAGAAGAGACAGCCACACGGTTTGAACTCTCGGACGAACAAACCGTCCCGGGGGTATCGCGCAATGGCCTCAGCGAACAGTTTCCGCTGGAGGGTGTGCGTTCGCTCTACGGGGCGACCAAGCTGGCATCGGAGTTGATCCTGCAGGAGTACGTCGACATCTACGGCATCAAGGGGATCATAAACCGATGCGGTGTATTGACCGGCCCCTGGCAGTTTGGCAAGGTAGACCAGGGTGTGATAGTCCACTGGGTGGCCAGGCACTTTTGGAGGCAACGGTT
>JADGAE010000136.1 GCA_015232165.1 Nitrospirota bacterium | reverse complement strand
AAAAAAACAGTAAATAATGCTTCCCTGACGCCACCAAAAATTTATGCACCCAAAATTATTGACTATTACAGCAGAGATATGCTATTTTAATAATGTTGACATTGTCAAATCATTCTGCAAAACAAATGTATTCGAGATACCGGCGGGATACAAGAAAATGGATATGCCTATGATGCCTCGCAGGTAAAAGGAGGTCGAAGACGTGACGGGCAAAAGGAACATAGAGGTATTGATGGCGGAGGGCAGGTTGTTTCCACCGCCTGCCGGGTTTTCGGAGAAGGCCCGCATCAGGGATATGGAAGAGTATGAGCGTCTGTACAAGCGGTCAATTGAGGATACTGAGGGGTTCTGGGCCGAGCTGGCAGAGACCCACCTGCACTGGTTTAAGAGATGGGAGACGACACTTAGGTACGACTTCAAAAAGCCCTTTGTCAAGTGGTTTGAGGGGGGGAAGCTCAACGTCTCTTACAACTGCCTGGACAGACACATCAATTCCGGTTATAAGAATAAGGCCGCTATTATATGGGAGTCCAACTACGGTATAATTAACAAGACCTACACCTACCAGCAGCTCTACTACGAGGTGAACAAGTTTGCCAACGTCCTGAAAAAGCACGGCATACAAAAGGGTGACAGGGTGATGATCTACATGCCGATGGTCCCGGAGGTCGTTATCAGCATGTTGGCATGTGCGCGGATAGGGGCAGTCCACAGCGTTGTCTTTGGTGGTTTTAGCGCGCAGGCACTCAGAGACAGGGTCATAGACTGCCAGGCCAGGATGCTGATAACAGCCGACTATGCCGCCCGCGGGGGCAAACTCGTCCCGCTTAAGAGCAATGCCGATGAGGCCGTTGAGCATTGCCCCAGCATCGAAAAGATGATTGTCGTCAAAACCCAGGTGTCTTCCCCAACCAACGTATCAATGAACGAGAAGCGCGACCTCTGGTGGCATGAAGAGATCAACGACAGGCAGATAAAACACTACTGTGAGCCTGAGTGGATGGATGCCGAAGACCCGCTGTTTATACTCTATACTTCGGGATCAACGGGCAAACCCAAGGGCGTCCTGCACACAACGGCAGGCTACCTGCTCTATGCGCAGGTGACGTTTAAGTGGATATTTGACTACAGAGACGAGGACGTATACTTTTGCACGGCCGATGTGGGATGGATAACCGGTCACAGCTATATAGTCTATGGGCCGTTAAGCAGTGGCGCTACTTCGCTTGTCTTTGAGGGCATCCCCACCTACCCTGACCCTGGCAGGTTCTGGGGCATTGTAGAGAAGTACGGGGTCAATATCTTCTACACGGCCCCTACGGCCATCAGGGCACTCATGAAGGAAGGCGACCGGTGGGTAAGGCAGCACGATCTGTCCTCCTTGCGGCTCCTGGGCACGGTTGGTGAGCCAATCAACCCGGAGGTCTGGATGTGGTATCACAACGTGGTAGGCAGGGGGGAGGTCCCAATCGTGGATACCTGGTGGCAGACCGAAACCGGCGGGATAATGATAACCGCACTGCCGGGGGCAATGACGCTTAAACCCGGGTCGGCATCAAGGCCGTTTCCGGGGATTGTACCTGCCATCTTAAAGGAAAACGGCACCCCTGCCGAGGTCAATCAGGGTGGATATCTCGTGATCAAAAAGCCGTGGCCTGGCATCTTGCGCGGAACGTATGGCGATCCGGACAACATTAGGATCAAGGAGGTCTATTTTTCGAGGTTTGAGGGTGTGTACTTCACCGGCGACGGTGCCAGATGCGACGAAGACGGCGACTACTGGTTGATGGGCAGGATTGACGACGTCATAAACGTCTCCGGCCACAGGATCGGTACGGCCGAGGTGGAGTCGGCGCTTGTGAGTCACCAGGCCGTGGCCGAGGCTGCCGTTGTTGGCTTCCCGCACGACATAAAGGGAGAGGGCCTCTATGCCTACGTCACGCTTAAGGAGGGGTATCACCCCTCGGAAGGGCTCAAACACGAGCTTGTCGGACACGTCAGAGGTGTTATCGGGCCCATTGCCTCACCGGATAAGATACAGTTCTCCCCGTCTCTGCCAAAGACCAGGAGCGGCAAGATCATGCGCAGGATACTCAGAAACATAGCAAAGGGTGAAATCGACAACCTCGGTGACACAAGCACCCTGGCAGACCCCATGGTTGTGGACGACCTCGTCAAAGGGAAACAGTAAGAAGAGAAAGACAAGGAGGGCGACCCTGCCCGCACGGCGGGTGTTGCCGCACCCCCTCCTTAACCTCCAGGGGTGAGCCACCCCTGGCACGAAGAAGTCCCACTTGACCCCATTAAAATACCACGTCTGTTGTATTTAATCCAATCGAAACGTGCTATATTATCAAGACCACAATCTTTTTGCAAATTCCATTTCGTTGGGTTAAGTCTACGATTACCACTGCTTGTGCAGGACTACCGATTTTTAGATAAGACAATTGTAGGGCTTGCGTTTTGGGAAGGTTTTTGTTATCATAGATAGTAGCAGGTAAGTAGACGGCAGTATGTTTAGACTGCTCCTGCCCTGATGGTGATTAGGCTAAAAGGCTTTTCCTACAATTTGATTTTTGACGGGAGTCTGAGTAAGGCTGTTGCAGAGCATACCATTTTACGTGGGAGCCGGAGACACCCTTTAAGACACCCACCTGTAGACACAGGGTCTAAAGCTTTTTCGTCTACACCTCTAGGGCGGGGCAATTACATAGATGAGGTAAGTAAATACAGTGCGGACGGTGTATAATGAAACGGTAAGAGGGTTTATTACTTTGGGCTAAAAGATTTTTTAGGGTAGTTGAGAACTCCTTAACATAGAGGCTCTATAACAATGGTTATAGTTTATTATGTGCAGAGCTATGGCGATGTGCCTTTAAGATGGTATTTCAGATAGCATCTGAAAGGATTAAGATGTAGAGGGTCTTTTTGTGCGTTGGGCTTGGTTGTCTCTAAAGCCAGTAATTCTCATTACCTGCCAGGGGTTAATTGCCGTTAAACTTGATACAATGACAGAATATATCAGGATAAGGTATTGATTTTGTGTCTTAAGGACAGCGTAAATCGTTCTTGCGTTGGTGTAAATCAGCCGGCAGGGTGGATTTTGCGTATTTTGGAGATAAGGATGATACCTATCCTCGTTATAAACGTGGCAGCTATGTCTAATATACTGCGCAGAGATAAAAAATACAAGGGTAAAGTCCATTTTAACTTGAGAACAGGAGGGTTTTCAGATATGAACGTCACGTACGTGATAATATCCATTCTGATAGGCGGGGTGATGAGTGCATTCTTTGCCCTGTACTTCAGACAGTTGTACAGAAAGAAGGAATTAGAACTACAGGAGAAGCAGACAGAAACCATAAGGGAAGCCGAAAAAGAGGCCGAAAAAATCAAGAAAGAGGCATTGATCGAGGCCAAGGACGCTAAATATCAGGTAAAGGCTGAGGCTGAGAAAGAAATAAAAGAAAAACGACAAGAGATCACCCACGTAGAGAAACGCCTCAGACACAAGGAAGAATTGCTGGATAAGAAACTCGACCAGTTTGAAAAGAAAGACTCGGAGCTGATCAAGCGGGATAAGGAGTTTAGCAGGAAGGAACAGGCCCAACAGGAGCGGGAAAAAGAGTATGAAAGACTACTACAGGTAGAGACGGAAAAACTCGAAAAAATCTCAGGCATAACCTCCGAGGAGGCCAAAAGTCAGTTGCTAAAGAAGGTCGAGGACGAGGTAAAGCTCGAAACCGGCAGACTCATCAAGCAGATAGAACAGGAGGCCAAGGAGGAGTCTGAAAAGCGCGCCAGGCACATAATCGGGCTTGCCATCCAGCGATACTCCGGCGAGCACGTCTGTGACGCCACGGTAACTGCCGTGACACTGCCCAACGAAGAGATGAAGGGCAGGATCATCGGCAGGGAGGGCAGAAACATACGTGCCCTTGAGGCGGCCACCGGTGTAGATTTCATCGTGGACGACACGCCCGAGGCGGTCACGCTGTCGGGGTTTGACCCGGTCAGACGCGAAATAGCACGCATATCCCTGGAGCGATTGATCTCCGATGGCAGGATACATCCGGCACGGATCGAGGAAATCGTCGAAAAGGTCAGAAAAGAGGTCAACAATGCCATGCGTGAAGAGGGTGAAAAGGCCGTCTTTGACCTGGGACTGACGGCAGTGCATCCGGAGTTTATCAAGCTGCTGGGACGCCTTAAGTACAGGACGTCCTACGGTCAGAACGTGTTGCAGCACTCCAAGGAGGTGGCCTACTTTGCCGGCATGATGGCCGGGGAGTTGAAGGCGGACGTGAAACTGGCCAAACGCTCCGGATTGCTGCACGACATCGGCAAGGCCCTTGACCACGAAATAGAGGGACCACATCACGAGATCGGTGCCGCCTTTGCCAAAAAGTATGGCGAAGACGAGCGAGTCATCAATGCCATGCTTGTTCACCACGGCGATGGCGACCCCATATGCGTGGAATCTGCCCTGGTGACGGCCGCCGACGCACTCTCTGCCGCAAGACCGGGTGTCAGGCGTGAGAGCATAGAAAACTACATCAAGCGGCTCCAGAAACTCGAGGAGATCGCCATGTCCTATACCGGCGTTGAAAAGTGCTACGCCATACAGGCCGGCAGAGAGATACGCATCATCGTCAAGCCCGAGGATACCACCGATGAGATGTCGTATCTGATCTCGCGGGAGATTGCCAAGAAGATAGAGTCGGAGATGACCTATCCCGGGCAGATAAAGATCATGGTCATAAGAGAAGCCAGATTCGTTGAGTATGCGCGGTAGGCCAGGATGAGGATACTCTTTATAGGGGACATCTTTGGCAAACCCGGCAGACACATGCTCAAGACCACCTTGCCCAAGTTGGTTGACAAGGAGCACATAGACTTTGTCATAGCCAATGGAGAAAATGCAGCCGGGGGTTTTGGCATAACGGAGAAAACGGCCACCGAGCTATTTTCCTATGGCGTGGACTGCATAACAACGGGCAACCACGTCTGGGACAAAAAGGAGGCCGTCCAGTACATATCAAGAAACGAACGTCTGCTGCGTCCCCTGAACTACCCTACAGGAGTCCCTGGCGTGGGCAGCGGGATATATACCCTCAAGGACAAGACAAAGCTCGGTGTGATAAACCTCTCAGGGCGGGTGTTTATGACCCCCATTGATTGCCCGTTCAGGACAGTGTTGCCCGAGGTGGAGCGTCTTGGCAAGGAGGTCAAGGCGATCATTATAGACATGCACGCCGAGGCTACCTCCGAAAAGCTTGCCATTGGATACTATCTCGATGGCAAGGTCAGCGCCGTTATAGGCACACACACACACGTGCAGACTGCAGATGAGCGGCTCTTGCCGGGGGGGACTGCATACATCACGGATGTGGGAATGACCGGCCCTATTCATTCTGTTATTGGTGTCAAGGTGGAACAGATAATAGAGAAGTTCCTCTTTCAGATACCGATGAGGTATGAGGTAGGCAGTGGTGGTTGCATCTTTTCCGCCGTGATCGTAGATATCAGTAACGAAACCGGAACCGCCACCACCATTAAACGACTAATGCTGTCCGACTAAGAAAAGAACAAGGAGGGGCGACTCCGCCCCTTTCTTTCTTATTTATACTGAAATGACACAAGTTTTTTCAGGCATGATAATTGAGTGTGAAATAATGGGGTCAAGGGGACTGGT
>JADGAE010000135.1 GCA_015232165.1 Nitrospirota bacterium | reverse complement strand
GGACTGGTCCCCTTGCGGGGGGGATCTGAAGGGGGGGCGGAGCCGCCCCCTTCTTTGTCTTTATCTTCTTGGGGGGTGAACTATTACAAATTTTTTTTGCGGCGTAAGCTACGGATAAAACCTCTAACCAGGCCGTTTATATGTATCATTCGTGGCAAATAATATGGCGATTTACCTAGGCATCTATAGTGAATGACTTATTGCATTAGCGCTAATATTCATTTATAGTAGTAGTCATAGTTGTGGTTTGTATCGAGGAGTTTACCGTATTTAGCCGAGGGGCATTGGTAACATACCGCTGTGAAGTAAAGGGGGGAAAAAAAATAACGACTGTGCTATAATACCTGTCAGTGATAGAACCTGCAATTACAAAAGAGCTGATAAAGGAACACGGCTTGACCGACCTTGAGTATCAGCGTATTTCACAGATATTGGGTCGCGAGCCGACATTTACGGAGCTTGGGATATTTTCCGTCATGTGGTCCGAGCACTGCTCGTACAAGAGTTCGCGTCTGCATCTGAGGAACTTCCCCACAACCGGGGAGCGGGTGATCCAAGGCCCCGGTGAAAATGCCGGCGTCATAGACATAGGGCAGGGGATGGCTGCGGTATTCAAGATGGAGTCTCACAATCATCCTTCTTATATAGAGCCATACCAGGGCGCGGCTACGGGCGTGGGTGGAATACTAAGGGATATCTTCACGATGGGAGCAAGGCCGGTGGCATCGCTTAATTCGCTGAGATTTGGCCCGCTGTCGGAGCCTTATCACAAGTACCTCTTTGGCGGCGTCGTTGGTGGGATTGCGGGATATGGAAACTGCATGGGGGTACCCACCGTGGGTGGGGAGCTGTACTGTCACCCCTGCTACGGCGGCAACATACTGGTCAACGTCTTTAACCTCGGCCTTGCAAAGAAAGAGCGTATATTCTACGGAAAGGCAAGCGGCGTTGGTAACATCGTTGTCTACGTTGGCGCCAAGACCGGCAGAGACGGCATACACGGGGTCACAATGGCAAGTGAGGAGTTCAAGGACGACGCCCAACAGAAGAAACCCAACGTCCAGATAGGCGACCCCTTTACCGAAAAACTACTGTTAGAGGCGTGCCTTGAGGCCATGAAGAAGGGCCTTATCGTGGGCATACAGGACATGGGTGGGGCGGGGCTTACGTCGTCTTCTTCGGAGATGGCAGGCAGGGCCGGCACCGGGGTTGAACTTGAGTTAAGCGACGTACCGTTGCGGGCACAGGACATGATCCCATATGAGATCATGCTCTCCGAAAGCCAGGAGAGGATGCTCCTTGTCACGGAACCCTCAAAACGGGACGAAATACTTGAGATATTTAAGAAGTGGGACCTCGATGCCACGGTCATAGGAACTGTCACCGGGGATGGCTATCTGCGGATCAAGTGGCATGGCAGCACCGTGGCAGAAATACCGGCGGCAAAGATATCCGAGGACGCCCCCGTCTACGACAGACCCTCGGCACCACCGCAAAATCAAATCGAACTAAACACACTCGACATAAAAGATATACCACAACCAACCGATTACAACGCCTGTTTGTTAAAACTCCTGGCCTCGCCGACGATAGCCTCAAAGTCGCTTATCTGGCAGCAGTATGACCACATGGTGAGGACCGACACGGTGGTGCTTCCCGGCTCCGATGCCGCCTTTATCAGGGTGAAGGAGACCAACCTGGGGATCGCCATGTCGGTTGACTGTAACAGTCGGTACTGTTACCTTGACCCCTATGCCGGGGCGGTGCATGCCGTATGCGAGGCCGCAAGGAATGTCGCATGCAGCGGGGCCACGCCGGTTGCACTGACGGACTGCCTCAACTTTGGAAATCCCGAAAAGCCGCATGTGATGTGGCAGTTCAAGCGCGCCATCGAGGGCATAAGCGATGCCTGCAGGGCGCTTGAGACACCGGTCATAAGCGGTAACGTCAGCTTCTACAAC
Source organism: Nitrospirota bacterium (assembly GCA_015232165.1). GTDB lineage: Bacteria > Nitrospirota > Thermodesulfovibrionia > Thermodesulfovibrionales > Magnetobacteriaceae > Magnetobacterium. The sequence continues at coordinate 3,772 of JADGAE010000135.1, read as the reverse complement.
GAGACGGCGGCCTTTGGCTCGGAGGCAACCGCGATCTATCCCACGCCAATTGTGGCGATGGTCGGAGTTCTGGAGGATGTTGACAGACACCTCACGCAGGGATTTAAGGGGGCGGGACATGCCGTTATGGTGATAGGGCAGATGCGCCCGACTCCGGGGGCAAGTGAGTACCTAGCCCTTTGTCACGGCATGGAGAGGGGATTGCCACCGGAGATTGACGTCTATAAAGAGCGGCAGTTGTGCAGGCTATTGGCCCGGTTAAATCAGGATGGGTTGTTGCTCTCTGCCCATGATTGTTCGGAGGGTGGTGTCTCCGTGGCGCTTGCGGAGTCTGCGATATCGGGGGCAACTGGCGCGGATGCCGATCTGGCGTTGATGAGACAAAATGGTGGAAAACCCCTCAGAGGCGACATCCAGCTCTTTGGTGAAACGGCATGTTCGGTCGTTGTCAGTGCGCTTCCCCAACACGTACTCCAAATAGCTAAACAGACAAAAGATGCAGGGCTGCATAGCGCGTTAATCGGAAAGACAGGCGGAGACCACCTGCGCCTGAGACTCAATGACCTGATACTTATAAATATCACCTTGAGCGAACTGACAACAACCTACAACAATGCACTGCAGAGGGCTCTTGGATAAAATATTTGAAATGAGAGAAGAGTGTGGCGTCTTTGGCATCTACGGGCATCCCGAGGCGGCAAACCTCACCTATCTGGGCCTATACGCCCTTCAGCACAGGGGACAGGAGGGGGCGGGGATATGCTCCTGCGACGGCCACACCATGTACATAGAAAAGGCAATGGGATACGTATCGGAGATATTTAGCGAAGAGAGGCTAAAGCGTTTGCCTGGACACGCGGCCATAGGTCACAACAGATATTCTACGGCCGGCGGAAGTATGCTGAAAAACGTCCAGCCAATCATGGCAAACTGTATGCTGGGTGCGCTGTCGCTTGCACATAACGGCAACCTGACCAATGCGGCATCGTTGAGAAAACAGTTGCAACACAATGGCGCCATCTTCCAGTCCAACTCCGACAGCGAGGTCATCCTGCACCTCATAGCCCATGCCAGGGGCGGCAGCTCGGGGGAGAAGTTCATCGAGGTGGCGCGGGAAATTGAGGGGGCGTTTAGTCTGTTGATCCTCCTGGAGGATGAGCTTGTTGCCATCAGAGACGCCTTTGGTGTACGCCCGCTGTCGCTGGGTCAGTTTGACGGTGCCTACGTGGTGGCCTCTGAGACGTGTGCCTTTGACCTCATAGGCGCTACCTACATCAGAGACATAGAACCAGGAGAGATGCTGATCATAAACCAAAATGGCCTGCACTCCGTCAAGGCCATAGACAGCAATAAACGCGCCTACTGTGTCTTTGAGTTCATCTACTTTGCCCGCCCCGACAGCAAGATATTTGGAGGGCAGAACGTTCATCGTATAAGAAAAGAGCTTGGCAGACGCCTTGCGATTGACTCACACGTGGATGCAGACGTGGTGATCCCCGTGCCGGACTCCGGCGTCCCCTCAACCATCGGATATGCCGAGCAGAGTGGTCTGCCCTTTGACCTGGGCCTTGTGAGAAACCACTACGTGGGCAGGACATTTATAGAACCAAAAAGCAGCATACGACACTTTGGCGTCAAGATCAAACTCAACGCCATACAACACATTAACAGGGGCCAACGGGTCGTTATCGTGGACGACTCCATAGTCAGGGGCACGACGAGCAAGAAGATCGTCAAGATGATCAGGGAACTCGGTAAGGCAAAAGAGGTACACCTGAGGATCAGCTCACCCTGTACCATAGCGCCATGCTTTTATGGCATCAACACCCCAACACGAAACGAACTCATCGCGGCAACACATCAGGTCGAGGAGATAAGGAAGTACCTCACTGCGGATTCCCTGGCTTATCTATCCATAGAGGGGTTGCGTTCTGCCCTGCCAAATCCCGATGATTACTGCTATGCCTGTTTCAACAGGGAGTATCCCATCGGCTTCCCACAAGAAGATCCCACATCATAGTGCCATACGTATCCTATTAAAAAAGCATGGCGAAATTAACTTCATGCCTTAAAGACATGGATTCCTGCTCCCTTCCCTGTTCAAGCCAGGGACATGGTTCAAGCCAGGGACATGGTTCAAGCCAGGGACATGTTTCGCAGGAATGACAGTTACAGCCGTTTTCCAATTGTGTCATTCCTGGCTTGACCAGGAATCCAGGATGCGTAACAGTATAGTTACCATGAAATATAAAGAGGATACGTGTCATACGCCTGTTGACAATGAAAAACAATGGCATTAGGGAAAACAGTACCACCGCTATTTAGATGTTCAACCAGTCTCATGTCGTAATCAGCCTTGCACAACCACTGTCTGACAAGCTCCTTTTTGACCTCGTCAGGTGATTTCTTAGAATCCGCCGCACTATTTCTCTTATAATGGGTTCATTTATGTTCATGGTCAACTTATTGTCTGCTTATAGCACGTTTCGATTGCGTGCAAAAGAAGGGAGGGCGGTTCCGCCCTCCTTCTTTTCCTATCTCTTTCTGCCGGCCACGATGCGGTCTTTGGCTGTCAGGTTTGCCGCGAAGAGTTTGAGTCGGTGCCAATCCCGGTTTTTCAATGCCGCAAATCCCTTCGTGACAAACCGTATGAGTTCACCCGCTTTATATAATGCATCGTAAAGAGCACCAATTCTCAAGGCAGAGAAAAACACAACAGCCCCCTGACTCAACAGCATCCGCATTATTGAACGCGGGAAGTGCTGAAACGTAGAGAGATAGACCAGGAAGTTTTGATAGTTTCTCTTTGGAGGCATGTAAAATGGCCTCCTGTAGACCTGTGTTACGTCGTCCTTGATGATGCCCTCGGCAACGGCCTTGACGTACAGCTCCGTCTGTGGATAGAAGACCAGCGACGATATGCACAGTCCGTAGGGTTTTGGCAGGCGATGCAGCAGGCGTGCCGTCTCTACGGTGTCTGAGGCATCCTCCCAGGGGTTGTCAAGGATGATGTGGTAGTCTGGTGGGAGGAGCCTGGCTCGATACCTGTGGAGGAGTTTTGCCGCTTCGATGACCTTTTCGTTTGACTCTGTTCGCCGGTAGAGCGTCTTGATCCGGCTGCTTGCGCTCTGGATACCCATCTCCACGTAGGTCAATCCGGCCTCGATCAGCGGTAGGAGTTTTTCCTCCGTCAGGGTTGTGGGGCTTGCCTGGCAGTAAAAGGGCATGTCAACCTGTTGTTTGTAAAGTCCCGCAAACTCCTCTATCTCGTGCAGCGGACGCGCAAAGAACGTGTCATCGAAAAACTGCACAACCTCGATAAATGGATAACGGCCCTTTATGTCCACCAGCTCCCGGATCACGACGGGGACGCTGCGTTGTCTGAGATAGGGGGTCTTGTTGTCCTTGTACATGGCCTTGAGGTTTGATACGTTGCAGTAGGCGCACCTGTGTGGACATCCCCTGTCGGTCATGGTCCTGTATGCACGCTTGAGTTTGCCGTCGTGGTACGGTAAAAACGGCAGGACCTTCTTGAGGAACCCTGCATCCAAGGGGACGATATCCTCAGTGTCCTTGTCATAGATATAGTGGCCATCGTTTGAAAAGTCAAACGGAGGTAACACATCGAGGTCTTTGATCAACGGCCTCAGGGGGTTTTTTATTATATCGTGGCCTCGTTTAAAGTACAGCCCCGCCGTGTTATAAAAGTCCGTACCCGCCTGCATGTGCCCTATGAGTTCCAGCAGTGCCTCCTCGCCCTCTCCAACACACG
>JADGAE010000134.1 GCA_015232165.1 Nitrospirota bacterium | reverse complement strand
GTCATATCATATCACCCTGCCGATAGTCTAACCGATGGCGGTACGGAAAATCCAGTGAAGTTTTGTTCACATGTGGCAGGGTGGATGGGTGTTTTTTTTGGGTGCAGTGCGTCATGTGGTGGCACGAGGAAAATCAACGGTCTCCATCGGTAGGGGGGTGCTAGCGATTTGCACGCATTCTTGCATCCACTGTTCGCAATATGCGAGCAAATTTGACACCCTGTGCCACCCTATGATACCCTGTGATACCTTGGAAGTTGGCTTGTCTACTGTTTTTCTAAGACACATCACAGTACTGCAATGTTTACTTCCACGGCATTATTGGTACGCTGGAGATGGCGTTTTTGGGCGAACCTTCAACTATCTTGTCGCTATAGATGAGGTATACCAGGGTGTTGCGTTTTTTGTCGTAGAAGCGGACGACCTGGAGTTTCTTAAAGAGGGCGGACGTTCTTTTTTCAAAGACCTCTTCGCCGTCTTTTAGGTTACCTTTAATCTTGACGGGTCCAATCTGACGACATGCTATGGAGACATCCGAGGGGTCTTCGGCCACCCCAACGGCACCCTTCATACCGCCTGTCTTTGCCCTGCTTAAGTGGCATGCCACTCCGTCAACCTTTGGGTCGTCAAAGACCTCTATGACTATCTTGTGGTTAGGCGTAAGCAGGTTGAACTTGGTATCAACGCTGCCTATCTCCTCGGCGTAAACCACACCAACATTAACACACATCGTTAAAAACAAAACAACAACCAAACCCTTCATTGCAATACCTCCTTATACATACAGGTTAATCCGTAGCACGACTTTAAGTATAGCACGAATATCATGAATTTTGCTTGCGCGTGTTCAAGGGGGGGTGCATAAATTTTTCATGGGTGACAAGTGGTAACAAAAATGCATATAATGGGGTCAAGGGGGCCGGCCCCCTTGCGGGGGAGGTCAAGGAGGGGCGCGGTAACGTCGCTGTGCGAGCGGAGTCGCCCTCTTTGCAGGGGTTTAGGGGACGGAGTCCCCATTCTTTTCTTTGACGCAGCAACCCATGACTTTCTTATGCACCCTCTGAACCACGATTTGAAGGATTAAGGGATTATCAGGATTATGTTAAGAAAGCTTCGTGCTTTTTTTCCTGTAAATCCTTTAATCTGTGCAATCATGGATCAGACAGTCCCTTGTGCTTCCTTAAGTCAACAGCATTAGTTCTGAAGGGTGGCGGCACGATTTTCCCGCAGCGGGGGGCGAGCCGCCCCCTGGCTCAATTGTAGCACCCGCCCTGGCCACAAAACGCCCCTTTCTTTTCTCTTCTCTTCTTTGTGTCTTCTTACATCCGTCTGCGCTTGGAGTGTATCTCCAGGAGCTTCCAGTGCACAACGGGGATATCCAGCAGCATGTCGCCGTCTATGTGGTAGAGCGTTGACGGCGTTGAGGCCTCAAAGACCAATTGCCCCGACAGCTTGGAGACAAAGGAGTCCTCTCCGAAAAAGTCGCCGTTGCTGCAACTAAAGAAAAGAGTGCCACTGTGAGAATATACGTTAATCTCTCCCTCCTTTATCAAAAATAGGACGCATGAGTCACCCCTGGGTATACTTTCACCTTTGTTGCAAGTCATTGTGGTTACCTTTTGTGCGAGCCTGTTTAACACCATGTAGGATATCCCTTCTCCAAACAACCACGTACTCTGGAGGAAGGCTATATTGTTGACGGTGCTTTCCATGAAGTCGTACAGGCCGTGTTTTTTTAGAAAATTTTGGAAGAAATCAACGCTGAAACGCATTACGTTGACATGGGATATTGCGCGCCAGGAGCCTTGTTGTTGCGGCTCGCCTGAAAAGAGCGCCCTTTCGCCGATTAAACTCCCCACCGATAGATGGTTGTGTATACTCCGACTGGAAAGGATAAACTCCACGCTGCCGGAAAGTATTAAGTACACACAGGGCATATCGGATTTGTCCACGATGAGAGAGCCGGCGTTAAATCGTATTATTCGTGCATTGAGCAACACCCTGAGACGGTCTTCGTCCAAATCCAGGAATAAGGCCTTGAGGTATAGGTATGCCGCCCTCCTGAGGTAGTCCTGTTGTGTTGGGATCAGGACATCCACGGAACCAAAAACGGCCTCGGAACCGATCTCCTTCTGCTCGTTGGTCAGCGCCGTGCAGGTGTGGGCAAGTACGACCTTGTCGGAGGCATCACCTCTGAAATCCGAAGCCTGACCGTGGATGAGTCCCCCGCCGGCATCAATCTTCTTTAGGTCAACCCTCTCCAGATAGTCCGCCTTCACCTGGTCAAACAACGTCGGAGATATACCGCTTTCCTCGGGGGCCTTGCACATGTTCTTAAGGAGCTCAAGGGAGACTATGTCGGCAAGATGTGCGTAGGTCTTGTATCCGGTCTCATCCAGCGCCCGGAAGAACAGTATGTTTGTCTCCACCGGGTGCGGTGAGTAGACGGGTTTGACCTCGAGGCCGTCGCAGTCGTTCCACTGGTTGACCTGCAGGTCTGAGACTTCAAAGTAGTCAAAAAACCTCTCCTCTTCCATGGACATTAGAGCAGAGAGCTTTCCGGAGACGGAGGCACGCACCACCGGTGTGGCATAGTACTTTATCCGGTGGTCGGATTGTATCAGCGCCGGCAGACCGCAGAAGTGGTCATCGTGGGCATGGGTGTGAAAGATACCCTTGATTTCGCTGATGTCTATACCAAATGCCCTCAACGTAAAGACGATATTGGGACTTGCGTCTATCAGATATATGTTACCCTGAAATACGATGATACTTGACATACTCTGCCTGCGGGTATCCCAACCATCCCCCTGACCGGAGTGGATCACCGAAAAGTAATGTCTGCCGATATCATGAAACCCAAGCGTGTATGGGGATTCATAGTCCTGACCGTGAGCCAGATTGAGGTCAACCTCCGTAGTTCTACCCTTGTACTGAAACTCATATCGGTTAAAGCCTGCCCTGCGGATATAGACCCCGTTTTTGATCTCCACCGGCTCTTGTTCCACCACTATGGTGTCAACGAAGTCCGTGGTAGGCCTGATTTTGCCAAAGGCGAATTTCAGTTTTATTGCCATCACCTGTTGTGCCTCCTGCAGGGAGAGGCCGCTCTGCATGAGTTCCTCGATGGAGGTCAGGCCGTAGTTGCCGCGATATATGTAGTTCATCTGTGCGTTGACCTGTTCCCTGGAGCCGATAAGCAGTGGTTTTGCCCCGGTGTTACGGGGATGGCCGGGCAGTAACATGCCCTGTCTGTAGAGCATCTGAAGCACCGGAAACTCCGCCAGGTTGGAGAAGCTGCCGTTTTGTATCAGCACCTCGGACAACAGTATGGCATTGGGGCCGGTCTCAAAGGTAACACCGCTCCTTGTTTCGCGCGATATATGACCCTTTATCATCATGTGTTTTACCACGTCCGCCGGAGCGCCACACAGCACATGGAGGTCAGCCCCGGGCACCTGAACCCAATACACCCCGGGAATGATCTCCGTTGTCTGGAGGTTTCTCAATGCCTCCTCAAGGGCATTTGTGCTGGTCTGTAACTGCTCAGTCCTCTTGTTGACCATCTCCTCCATAAGTCTGTTCTGATCGTAGAGAGACAGATGCGTCTTTACCCTTGCCTTGACCACGGCGGGATTGAACGGTTTTGTGATAAAATCAACCGCGCCCACTTCAAACCCCTTGGTTTCAGATTCGATGTCGGTCATTGCCGTCAAGAATATCACGGGAATGCCTCTGGTTGAACCGTCGGCCTTTAACCGTCTGCAGACCTCAAAACCATCCATCCCGGGCATCATGACATCCAGGAGCACCAGGTCCGGTTTGTCTTTCGACTGGCATATCTTAATTGCCCTTTCACCATTTTGAGCGATCTTTACACGGTACTCGTCCTTTAACAGCTCTGAAAGCAGTTTCAGATTACTCGGGACGTCGTCTACGGCAAGGACTGTTACCTCCATTGCATACTTATTTAATGTCTCTGCTTCTATTGTATTTCTCCTGTTCTATGTAAAATACCATTGACGGGATAATGGGTTCAAGGGGACTGGTCCCCTTGAACGTCCGCTCACCTAAAGGTCTACCCCGCAGGAGGACAGGTCAAACCCCCTGCTGCACAACGGAAAGTCCGTGACACTCGCCCCCCTCATTGCCAATGCCACCGCGGTCTGATTGTAAAACGAGGCGTCCACTATTTTGTAGTGCTCCACTTCGCTGTTTGAGGTGGTTGTGACCATGTGACAGACCGCCCCGCGTCCCCCCTCAACCATCGACACAACAATGCGGTCGGCGGCCGGCAGCGCTTGCCCCGCCATTATATCCCCAACCATAAAGCCATAACTGAGCCACTTCCGGACCAGGGCAATTGAGTCGTCTATCTCCAGCGCCCTGATCTTGACCCTGGCATAGGTGTCACCGTGGGTCAGGAGCCTTGCTATGACCTTGTCCTTACGGTAGACGCCAAATGGCTGGTCGGCCCGACAGTCAATGGGTAATCCCGAGGCCTTGGCCGCAACACCCACAATTGCAGCCTTCCACGCAAGCTCGGTACCGATAACCGCATTGCCTTGAAGATGCGACACAACGCCGGGACTGTCCAGGAGATAGGCGTTGATTGCCTCCGTGTCGCGATGCAACCCCTCCATTGCCGTCATGATGTGCTCTCTGAGGGCATCATCGACGTCAAAGAGGACACCGCCCGGGCGTATCAGGCCCCGTCCATGACGGTTGCCACAGAGCATCAACAGCATGTCAAAGACCTCCGACCGCAGCCTGCCGTAGTTGGAGACACCGGGGGAAAATCCAATCGAGGCCGAAATTCCCGCCAACGACGACAGGTGCATCGCGATACGCTGCAACTCAAGCGCAATCCCCCTGATGATCTCCGCCCTCATAGAAACATACGTGCCGCTTAGGGACTCCATTGCCATTGAGTATGCCCACGCATGGGCAACAGCGCTGTCACCCACAACGGACTCGGCCAAATGGGCCTTGCTCATGGCTTTACCCTGCCTAAAGAGGGTCTCTATGCCCCTGTGCTGATACCCCGGGTCGATATCGACGTGGCAGACCTCCTGTCCCCAACTCTGCAACCTCACGCCGTAGGGTTCCGTGCCCCCATGCAAGGGGCCAATTTCCACGTCGTGGGTGGCATCTATAGTGGTAGTGGTGCGCAGTGGTCTGAGGTCTGGATGTCCATAGGGCACGATGCCGGTCTGTTCCCACAGCTCTCGTTCAAACAGGCTCATGCCTGGCACATGGGTGGTTATGGCGTCGAAACTGTAGGACGCCCTTGGATTGGCCCGGCAGAGTAGTAACCTGGCCGCAGAGTCATCGGCAAGGACTGCCGTTACCACCACGGAGTCGTCCTTCACCCTGCGTCTGCCGCAGAACTGCACGACCCGGTGGTTACTGCCAAGGAGCTGCGCCATTGTCTCCGCAAGTTCGGCCATGTGCACGGTGGGTATGTCTGCCTTTGGCACCGCCTGCGCGTTCTTGACCCGCAACCACCTGGCCACTCTAAAACCCTCCCGACAAAAAGACTGCACTATAATCAAAGCAAGTGTCTAATATTTTAGTGTCCATAAAAACATACTCCCTTTTATGTTACGATAACTAAGGGTATTTTACCATACTTATGGTATCGCCTTGTGGCAATAATTCACCCCTAATATAAGAAGAGGGAAAGAAAGGGGCGTCTTGTGGCCGGGGTGCCCCACCCCCTCCGCTGTCACAGC
>JADGAE010000133.1 GCA_015232165.1 Nitrospirota bacterium | reverse complement strand
TAAAATGGGGTCAAGGGGACTGGTCCCCTTGCGGGGGGTTCTGAAGGGGGCGCGGTAACGTCGCTGTGCGAGCGGAGCCGCCCCTTTCTTTCTTATCTTACAGTATAGTTACCATGAAATATAAAGAGGATACCTAAAATGGGGGCAAGGGGCGAGCCGCCCCCGGCTCAGTTGGGGACTGGTCCCATTGCAAGGTGGGTCTGAGGGAGGGGTCGGCGACCCCCGGCATAAAAGGGGCGGAGCCGCCTCCTTTCTTTCTTTTCTTGTATTGCACGCAATCGAAACGCACTACAGGTGATATCATGCGCACAATTGATGACGAAGTAGCCTGGTTCCTGTTTTTTTCCTTCCGTGTACATTGGACCCTGTTATCTGTTAAACTAATTGCTATAAAGGTGGTCAAGGTGGCAAGGCCATGAAAAGCAAACACGATAGGAGTATCTGAATGAATAGAAAGGCACAAACACACAGAGAGACAACGGAGACGGACGTCAACGTTGAGATAGACCTTGACGGTAGCGGGCAGGCACGCATTGATACGCCCATACCGTTTCTAAATCACATGCTTAACCTAATGGCCAAACACGGCCTGTTTGACATCGACATAACTGCAAAGGGTGACACGGAGGTCGATTACCACCACCTGATGGAGGACATGGGGATAACCATAGGTCAGGCGTTGTCAAAGTCCTTTGGTACCAAGGAGGGCATCAACCGTTACGGGGCGGCCACCATCCCGATGGATGAGGCCCTGGCGGAGGTGGTCATTGACCTCAGCGGACGGCCATACCTGGTCTATCACGTCAAGGAGACCCTCGGCACCCTCAAGGACCTGCAGGTGTCGCTCTTTGAGGACTTCTTCAGGGGCCTGAGCAATCACGCCCTGTGTAACCTGCACATCGTACTGCACTACGGCAGGGACGCACATCACATATACGAGGCCATCTTTAAGGCCTTTGCTCGGGCACTCTCCGTGGCCGTTGCCAAAAACCCGAGGATCGAGGGTATACCATCCACAAAGGGGACACTGTAATGGCCGTAAACGACGTAACACCGTTCATGGATAAGCTGGGCGAGATATACCGGGAGATCGATGAGCAATATGCCTGCATGCAGGGTGTCTATAGCGGCTTTAACTGCGATGGTTGTAATGACAACTGTTGCACGACCGTCTTTTACCACTACACCCTTATAGAGGAGTACTATCTGTTTCGCGGATTGTCGGAGATCGCCGATCAGCAAGTAGCAGAGGCCGTACTGCACAACGCCGAGGCCTACTGTACGCAGTTGGCCAGACACCCCTATGACAGTCACACGTTACGGCTCATGTGTCCGGTAAATCATCAGGGGCGCTGCATTGTCTACAAGCACAGACCGCTGATATGCCGGATCCACGGTGTGGCGGCAGTGCTGCACTCGCCAACGAAGGGCACGCAGCAGTGGGATGGTTGTCAACTGTTTGTGCAGAAATGCGGCTACGACGTAAAGAGCAAGGGGCAACTGCTTGACCGGACGCCGTTTTACACGAGGATCGCAATGCTTGAGAAGCAGCTCAGACAGGAGCTGTTCTTTGTGCAAAAGACCAAAAAGACGATAGCCGATATGGTTGTGGACTTTGCCAATGGATGCCATGAGGGGCAATAGGGGGACTGGTCACCTTGACCCAATAAAGAAGAAGTAAAAAAAATAATTATCCCATAGATTCAGTAAAAGACCCGTTCCAGGAATAACCCCCTTGCAGGGGCATTCTCTCCGGCACTACGGCGGTCTCTGGCCGCCAGGATGTCGCTTACTCCCTGGGTATTTAACCTGCCCCTGCCGACGGCTGCGAGGGTACCAACGATGTTTCGTACCATGTGTCGCAGGAAGCCATCGGCCTCTATGCTCACCCTGACGAAATCCCCGGCAATGCCAAAGTCCATAAATCGCAACAGGGGCAACTGCTCTATGCGCAGGGCAGTGACCTCCCTGATAGTGGTTTTTATGTCCGTGTCTGAGGCGCAGAAGGACTTGAAGTCGTGCCTGCCGGTGAGGGTATCGGCAGCCGTAGCCATTTCAGTGATATCCAGGGGATGACCTATATGCCAACAGTAGCGATACAGGAATGGATTTACAGAGGTGCCCATTGATATCACGTAGACATAGCGTTTTGCCTTGGCGCTAAAACGCGGATGAAATCCCTCCGGGGCATAGTCGGCGTCAATGACGCGTATATCTGCGGGCATGAGGGCGTTTAGGGCCCTCATGATGGTGTGCGGCGGCAGGTGCGTATCGGAGGTAAAGGCGGCAATCTGCCCGAGGGCATGTACCCCGGCGTCGGTCCTGCCTGCCCCAACGAGGTCAACACCTGCCGAGGTGATTGTCCTCAGCGCGCCCTCTATACGTCCCTGGATGGTCTCTGTCGCGGGCTGTACCTGCCATCCGTGATAGTGTGTGCCATCATACGACAGAGTCAGACGTATCTTGGTCAAATCTGCAGGAGCGCTTTAAAATACCTGATAGTCTTCTCCAACCCCTCATCCAGTGACACGTGTGGCTGCCACTTCAGGACGTCCCTGGCAAGAGTGATGTTTGGTTGCCTCTGCGTGGGGTCATCGGGGGGAAGCGCACCGTATATTATCCTGGAGCTGGAACCGATCATCTCCAAAACCTTCCGTGCAAGCTCAAGGATGGTGAACTCACCCGGATTACCGAGGTTGACCGGCCCCGTGAATTCATCGGGGCTCTGCATGAGCCTGACCAGGCCGTCTACGAGGTCATCGACGTAGCAGAAGCTGCGCGTTTGCCGGCCCTTGCCATAAACCGTTATGTCCTGTCCGCGCAGGGCCTGGACTATGAAGTTGCTGACGACACGGCCATCGTTCTGGAGCATGCGCGGCCCATACGTGTTAAATATCCTGGCCACCTTTACCCTCATCTTGTGTTGCCTGTGGTAGTCGAAAAACAGCGTCTCGGCACACCGCTTGCCCTCGTCATAGCATGCCCGCATACCGATGGGATTGACGTTGCCCCAGTAGTCTTCGGTCTGTGGGTGGACCGTGGGATCGCCGTAGACCTCCGATGTAGATGCCTGAAGTATCTTTATCTTAAGCCTCTTTGCCAGTCCCAGCACGTTTATGGCCCCGTGGACGGAGGTCTTTGTTGTCTGCACCGGGTCAAACTGGTAGTGTATCGGAGAGGCCGGGCAGGCCAGGTTGTATATCTCATCAACCTCCACGTAGAGCGGGAAACATATGTCGTGCCGCAGGATCTCAAAATACCTGTCAGACATTAGGTGGACAATGTTTTCCTTCCGCCCAGTGTAGAAGTTATCAAGACAGATGACATCATTACCATCGGTCAAAAGCCTCTCACATAAGTGCGACCCCAAAAATCCAGCCCCACCCGTTACTAATATTCGTTTCCTTGTTGCATTCATAGCCGTTTAACTCCATTTATAAAAAAAAGTCCCCTTGACCTCATAATTTTCAATCCTTATCCATATTTGACAATGTCATATTTCATACCATACCACATGTGGACGTTCAATTGTCAAGTTCAAACAACTTTTGGGGTGCATAAGAAAGTAGTGGCTATATGGATTCCTGCTTCAGGGCAATCGCATTTGAAACCTTTATGATGTTTTTTATGATAAAATAGCCACTTTTCAACTTGTCAACCAGCCCTTTACGGGGTCAAGGGGGCTTCTTTGTGGCCGGGGTGCCCCACCCCCTCCCTTGTAGAGGGGTCTGAGGGGGGACAAAGTCCCCCATTCTTTTTTTCTTTTGGTCAAAGGCGATTGCCCTGATTCCTGCTTGCCCCTGTTGTCGCAAATTGAGATGTGTGCTATAATATACACGTAAGATGATAAAGGTATTTGAGAGGCCTGAGAGCCTTCGCAACACCGCGTTCAGGTTTTGTCCCGGATGCGGTCATAGCCTCCTGCACCGGATGATAGCCCAGAGCATAGACGAACTTGGTATCCGCCACAGGGTGATCGGGATAGCGCCGGTTGGTTGTGCCGTGTTTGCCTATGATTACTTTAACTTTGACATAATAGAGTGTGCTCACGGAAGGCCCCCTGCCGTGGCCACTGCGCTCAAGCGGGTAAACCCCGATACGGTGGTGTTTTCCTACCAGGGGGATGGCGATCTGGCAGCCATAGGAATGGCCGAAATCATACACGCCGCCAACAGGGGAGAGAACCTGTCGGTGTTCTTTATAAACAACGCCACCTATGGTATGACGGGCGGACAGATGGCCCCCACAACCCTCCTGAACCAACGGACAACGACCTGTCCGCGTGGAAAGACCGTTGCCTCCGAGGGGCATCCCATGAAGGTCTCCGAGCTGATTGCGGCAATTGATGGTTCGGTCTTTGTCGCGCGAACATCGCTTGACAACGTCAAAAACGTCCTTAACACAAAGAGGCTCGTCAAAAGGGTCTTTGAAAATCAACTCAACGGCCTTGGATTCAGCTTTCTGGAGATTCTCTCACCCTGTCCAACCGATTGGCACTTGTCTCCAATAGATGCGCTGCAATGGATAAGTAACGAAATGTCCAAGGTCTTTAGAAACGCAACATTAAAGGACAATACCGGACAGTAGCAGATTGGAAAAGAAGGTGCTTATAGGAGGCAGCGGCGGTCAGGGTATCCTGTTTATGGGCAAGGTCATGGCCTACGCAGCCATGATAGAGGGCAAGGAGGTCACTTGGTATCCGTCCTACGGGGCGGAGATGAGGTGTGGCACTGCCAATTGCACAGTGGTCATATCGGAAGAGATCATAGGTCCACCCGTCATCACCTGGATGGACATCCTCATAGTCTTTACGGAGGCCTCATCGAGGAAGTTTGCACCACGACTGCAAAAAGACGGCATACTGTTTTACGACTCATCGCTAATGACCATAGACAACAACCAGGATGTTAATATTCGCGGTATTGACGCCAACTACATAGCATCGGAGATTGGAGATACAAAGGCCGCAAACATGGTGATGCTGGGTTCTGTATCGGCCATAACGGGTATTTTTACTCGGGAAGTGCTCTTTACCGCCCTTGAAAACAACCAGTCAAAATGCACGGGACAGGCCATGTCCGTTAATAAACAGGCCCTGCTTAAGGGATTTAAAATAGTTGAAGATCAGAAAAGCAACCGTAGCTGACGCCACAGCCCTGCACAAACTCATAAACGACTTTGCATCCATACAGTTGATGCTTCCCCGGTCGTTACACACCATCTATGGCAACATAAGGGAGTACTTTGTCTGCTGTGAGGATGACAATTCTCCTGAGCCCTTCCTGGAAATCCCCGTAGAGACGATAACGAAGACCTTGGTGGGGGTCTGTGCCCTGCACATCCTCTGGGAGGACCTGGCGGAGGTAAAGTCGCTGGCAGTACACCCATCCAGTCAACGAAGGGGGTTGGGCGGACAGTTGCTTGACTCCTGTCTAAAGGAGGCCATCTCTCTGGGCGTTGGCAGGGTGTTTGCGCTGACGTATGTGCCGGAGTTTTTTATAAAGCACGGATTTGAAAAGATCGACAAGTCCCTCCTCCCCCACAAGACCTGGGGGGATTGTATAAACTGCCCCAAATTCCCGTCGTGTGACGAGCAGGCCGTTATCATCACGATATAAGAAATGTTCTGCATATATACCAAACTATAGCGCGTTTCGATTGGGTTAAATACAAAAAATGTCGCATTTTTACGGGGTCAAGGGGACTTCTTCGTGCCCGGGGCGGCTCGCCCCTCCCCTTGCAGGGGGTTCTGAAGGGGGCGCGGTAA
>JADGAE010000132.1 GCA_015232165.1 Nitrospirota bacterium | reverse complement strand
AGTATCTCAAGGGCAAGCAGATAGACATCCTGTTGACGGACAGGGTCAAGGAGGTGATAGCGGAGTCCGGTTACGACCCCGTCTATGGTGCCAGACCCTTGCGTCGTGTGCTTCAGAGCGAAATCCTCAACCCCCTGGCGTTAAAGATACTGGATGGCTCAATCGTCCCCGGTGACACCGTAAGGGTAGATTACGAGCGCGCTGTCATGGTATTCTCAAAGGTAGAAATGGCTATGGGCGAATAGGAAGAAGAAAAGACAAAGGCAAAGAAAGAAAGGGGCGGCTCCGCCCCTTTCTTTCTTTATGGTCAAATGCGATTGCCCTGTTATGCGCCCGGGTGTTTATCATTGTTGTTATGTTAAAATATTACGGTATGGATTTTGACTTTAAGAACATACTCAAGCAGTTGTCGTTTAACACATTTATTCCGTTCTTCTATCCGATAATGATGATGCCGCTTAGGAACTGGAGGAGACAGGCGATACAAATGTGCAGCTTTAAGCCTGCTGACAGGGTGATAATCCCCGGAGTGGGCAGCGGTTACGACCTGGCTTGTCTGCCCCACGACGTAGTGGTGGACGGCGTTGACATCAGTGAGGTAATGCTGGGCATCGCAGCGGCAAAACACAGACTCCACGGTGACGGCCAAGACATACGACTGAGCATCATGGACGCCGAAAACCTGGACTTCCCTGCAAACACCTTTGACAAGGCAATCCTGGGCCTCTTTCTCACATGCGTCTATGACCCGCAGAAGGCCTTTGCAGAGGTCGTGAGGGTCATCAAGCCCAACGGTGAGATACTTATCTACGACCACCTCCTTCGAACCAACAAGTGGACAGGCACGATAATGTCACACATGGACACCGTAATGAAGTACAACTTCTGTAGCGTAATAAGACCCTTTGACGACATCATAAAGGGTCAACCCGTGGTGGTGGTCAAGGAGATAAAAGGAGACCCCCTGGGGTTTATCAGGGGCTTCCTGTTGCAAAAGACCACATCACTATAAAACCGTGCTTATTCAGTCACCGCCCTTGGACGGTTCTTTCACAACATACAATTCGTATCCTCTTTAAAAAGCATGGTAAAATGGGGTCAAGGGGACTTCTTCGTACCCGCTCCGACCACAAAACGCCCCTTTCTTTCTTGTATTGTACGCAATTTTGATACCCGAAAAAACTCGAATCCGATCAGTATACAGGGCAATCGCATTTGGCAGCAAGAGAAGAAAAGAATGGGGAGCTCTGCTCCCCCTCAGACCCCCTCGCAAGGGAGCACGGCCCCCTTGACCCCGTAAAGGGCTGGTTGGCAAATTGAAAAGTGGTTATTTTATCATAAAAAACATCATGATTATTTCTAATGCGATTGCCCTGGATCAGTATACAATTCCTTTACATAATCCATGTTTTTACATTACAATACAGTAGGCAATAAAGAAGAAGGAGTGGTTATGAGATTACGATTGGGTGTTGTCATGCTAACAACGGTTATGTTATCTTCTACCGTCGTCTTTGGACAATGTATAGAGGGTGATTGTGTTAATGGCAAGGGGACGGCAGTCTTTGCCAACGGTGACAGGTATGTTGGCCAATGGAAGGGTGGCAAGAGGGATGGTCAGGGGACGTATGAACTCCGTAACGGGGATAAGTATGTTGGCGAATTCTGCGATGACAAGGCAAGCGGTCCTGGGACTTTGACACGAGAAGACGGCACCGTGATAACCGGTGTCTGGAGGGACGGTAAAATCACCGGCGAGGGCACTGTGACCAAAATCAGTGGAAAAATCAAGAAGATACGTCCAAGGAAGGAAAACCGCAATGATAACAAGTGACAATGCCTTAGATATTGACTTTCAGCATTTGTAATAACTATGGCGCGTTTCGATTGCTACCGGCCCTTGATGCCCAGGGTTAGGATAGGGTCTACATCGTAAGGGCGGATATCTCAAAGTTGACGATAAGGTCTATGGGGAGTATGAGGTTTACAGGCCGGATATCCAGCTTCTTTATATACAGAAACGGTTTTCTGGTCTCAAGCTCATAGATAATATCGTTTAACACCGATATGTTTGGACACGTCACGTCCATCTCAACGTGGATCACCTGAAACGGGGGGGTGCTCTCGGGCGGTTTGACGTTGAATCGAGTGATGTTGCCACCGCGAGGGGTGATTGTTGACTGGATGATGCTTTGGAGGTCTGCCGCTGCAAGGGCAGGGGTCTTGCCGTGGATTACGTAGTTGGTTATCTGCTCCATGTTTTTCCTGTACTCCTCATGGATATCCTCAAGCGTCTCTTTCTGAGCAACCGTGGCCCTGTAGTCCTTTATTTTCTTGATCTTTAGGCCCTTCCTGTCCGCCACGTCATCCCTCCTCTCCTGGGCTACGCGGTAGACGTTGTCATAGAGCACCCCTATGGCCAGCAACAACATTATCAGTACAGATGTTATAATTTTCTTTCTACTCATGGCTAAGGCTCATCAGGCGTTTGCTTAAAGCCAGCCTTTATCTGAAACCGCTCCTTGCCTAACCTGAGGTCCTTGTACGTTGTTGCGGAGGTGCCAACGTCTTTAAAGTACTTTGAATTCTCAAGTACACTCAACAACACCGATGCCGTTGGGGCATACCCCTCCACCATTATGTCCTTGTCGGTAATGGTCAACCTGGCAAGCCAGGTATCGGCGGGGAGGACCGTGGTCAACTCCCTGAGCATGTCCAGTGTAAGACGTCGTTTGCCGTGAAAATTATTCAGGGCGGTTAGGTCATCCTGCATAGCGGATATCTCCTTTTTTAAGGTCTCCACCTTTTCGACTTCCGGTTTTAATGCCTTTATTTGTTTATCAAGCTCTATCAACGCCTGCTCGTCTTGCCATATGGGAATGTACATGTGAAATATTGCAATTGGTATGGATAATAATAAAAGCAGGACGGTCACTACTATGGGAAGTTTCTTTTTTACAACCATTCCAAGGGACAGCATGTTTACGGATTTTTTGCGTTTTTGGTTGACCCCCATGACGGCCCCTATGGGCAGGCGCAGGTCATACGTCGTGGAATCCTTCAGGGGCAGAGACAACTCATCCATACTGGTAGTAGCAACCGGCAGCATGGCACGTACCGCCTCCTCCGTGGTGTCAACTGTTGGGTCATTGTTGACAAAGACAATGGTATTATCACCCACCTTGTCCCTGACGGATGACAGGACGCCATTGATGTCATCAGACCTGAAGGCATGGACGGAGGTGAGAACACCTTTTTCTGCCGTTATGAGTTCGGTCTTACCCTGCATAAAGTTTAGGAGCAGAACGTCTTTTTTCGTCAGGTCTTTTGATGCGCCCGGTCCCCTGGCGTACATGCAGACCCTTACCAGTGACAGCGGGTTGAACGTAAGGACAGAGACCCTGTAGCCGCTACCCTGAAAACTATGGAGATAGGGGGCAACCATCTGCCTCCTTACCGTATAGATGGCAACGGAGACCGTCTGTCTGTCCATGCTTATGATATCGTAGTCGTAGTAGACCTCCTCTGCCGAAAACGGCGTAAGGTTGTCCATCTCAAAAGATATGGCAGAGGATATATTGTCCAGGACAACCGCAGGCAGTTCGGTGGTCTTGACCACGCACCACTCCTTGGGTACCGTGAGTATGATGTTCATCCCCTTTGCCGGCTTGCCCTCCGTCATCATGCCGATGAAGTATTCCAACTCCTCGGCTGAAGGGTACTGATTTTCCAGGCATTTAAAGAGGTTCTTTTTTACCACAGCATATCGCGATGGCGTCCCCTTGATGATACATGCCTGTGCCCAGCCCTTTTCTATCGTTATCACCAGCGACCTGCGCTTGCGTCTGGTCAACTCAAACGGTGACAACAGAAAGACCTTGCCAACCGCGTAGACAAAGCGGCGTAAACCCGCCAGCCTTATTCCCGTGTCTGTGGGGTTCGTAAAACGCTTAAACAATGAAACTAGCCCTTTTACCTTACTCATGGACCCCATCCCCTTGAGAAACAGCCATTATTACTTCGTTGTGACATTGTCTATTGATTTGTTGTCCTCTTTCTCCTGAAACTTAAATGTCTCCGGCATCTTGTAATACAGATATTTACAGTCGTTGCCGGATATCTCCACAACGGCCTTTATCCCTACGGATGAGGCATTGTTGACAAGCCTGCCAACGGAATCAATGGAGAAGAATATTTCGGCGTTTTCACTTGGGACATTGACGTAAGCCTTTATTGCCTCATAGGTTTCAGGCAACAGCGCCTGAAACTCGGCTATATTCTTAAATGGCGTTGTTTTCCTGTGCTCAATAACGACATTTGCGATGTCCTCGGTAAGGTTGGGTAATGCCATCAGTACCTCTTTTTGGGCGGCGTTGACATTTATCTTGCTGTTATCGGTTCTATTGTATACGGTAACGAAGTCCCTGAGGCCTTTTTTGTCGCCGGCGCCATAGAATATCTCCGGGGTTATGCCCCTGACCATCAACAGCTCGTCGATGGTGTCAAAGGGGGCGTTTTTTGCCTTATAGGGGTGTTTTAGCGACATGTAATAATCGCTCTCAGCCCCGTGCAAGCGGTGTAAGTCATCACTGTCCATCCAATCTCTAATAGAGTCCACAATAACATCCTGCGTATCGGTGTCAATCCCGAGGGCATTGACAAGCCCCTTTAATATTATATCATTGGACAGGTTTAAGTCCACCTTGGCCGTCTCAGGCATCACCCTGACAAGGGCAGCGCCGTCGGCGATCTCAACTGACCTGAAGTTGCCATCGATCTGCCATCTGGCCTCATCCTCGGGTGGTTTTGTGCGTCTGTACCACAGCTCTACGATGGCCCTGTTTATGCCTCCTTCTGCCAGGAATCCAGCCGCAACGTACTCCTTGGAGCCAAGACTCACACGCGACTCGGAACGCGCCATGTAGGACAATGTCAACGACAGACCGATCAGTATCGCCATGACCCACAGCACCATCATCAATGCAATCCCCTCCGTATTATGCCTTAGCTGAGTCATTATCTAGTGGCCGCCGCCGCTAAACATATAAGGAAGCATTGGATTTCTTACGGTGGCAGATGCCCTTGCCCTTACGGGCACCATCAGCTCTATCTTGAAATTGGTGCTCTCTGCAAACAACGAAATCAATAGCGGGACGTTGTCGGAGTTCTCGACACTCCTGCCCCAGTCTCCATCCTTGTCTGCCGGTTTCTTGGTAAAGAAGTTAAACGATATCTCCTTGAAGTTCTTTAGCAGGACGGTACTTCGCCTCTCCCCGCTGTATGCGCTCTCCTCTTGTATGACAAGGGAGCTGGTGTCGTTGCCTCTGTCTCTGACCACCTCATATGTTACCAGAATAATGCCGCCCTGTCTACCCCACAACGAAACACTGCTGACAAAGGACATACTGTCCTCCTGCCCCTTAAAGTAATAGACGCCATCCTTGCCCACCTCACCGTACTTTAGCGGGATGAAGGATTGCAGTTGTGACTCGATTATCCTCAGGGATGTCCTGGTGCGGTCCAGGTACTCGATCCTGGTCTCGCTCTTTTCAAGGCTTTTTATGCCAAGCCGCAGCGAAAAACCAAGCACCAGTACCAGCATAGTCATGATAGTCATCACTATGGTCAACTCCAGGAGCGTGAACCCCGCTGACCCGATTTTTATAAAATTACGGTACATTCAGATTGCTTAACTCACCTTACGCACAGGGCACAAGAAGAGGAAAAGAAAGGGGCGGCTCCGCCCCCCTTCAGAACCCCCTGCAAGGGGACCAG
>JADGAE010000131.1 GCA_015232165.1 Nitrospirota bacterium | reverse complement strand
TGCAAGGGGAGGGGCGAGGCGCCCCGGCCACGAAGAAGTCCCCTTGACCCCATAATATGCAATCCTAAACTTTATATAGAAACTTTTGTCCATGTACTTAATTATGATTGAGAACAGTACTTTGCGAGGTAGAAATCATATATCTTCTTCAACCCCTCATCGAGTGACAGGGTGTGATGCCAGCCCAGTTTGTTTAGTTTGCTTACATCCATGAGTCTCTTGGGCATGCCATCCGGTATGGTGTAGTCGTAGGAGATGATTCCCTTGTAACCGACGGTTTCCTTGATCTTCAGGGCCAACTCCCTGATAGGCAGGTCGCTACCCGTACCGATGTTTAGGAAGGGTTTTTCGTTATAGTTTTGCATTATCCAAAATATGGCGTCGGCCAGGTCGTCAACGTAGATGAACTCCCGTTGTGCGGAACCCGAACCCCATAGGGTTATCTCCGGTAGGTTATTGACCTTTGCCTCGTGCATCTTTCTGATGAGTGCCGAAATGACGTGTGAGGAGTCCGGGTCGAAGTTGTCATTTTCACCGTAGGTATTGGTTGGCATGCAGGAGATGAATGTCTTGTGGTACTGGTCATATATCTTTTCACACAGCTTTATGCCTGCGATCTTGGCGATGGCGTAGCCCTCGTTTGTGGGTTCGAGCTTACCCTCCATCAGGTAGTCCTCGCTGATTGGTTGAGGGCAAAGGCGTGGATAGATGCAGGCGCTGCCCAGAAAAAGCAGCTTCTTCGCCCCACTGAGGTGTGCATGCCATATGACGTTGTTTTGTATCTGTAGATTTTCATAGGTAAAGTCCGCCGAAAATGTCATGTTGTGCTTGATACCACCGACCTTGGCCGCACACAGGACGACAAACTCCGGCCTCTCCGCCATAAAGAAGTCCCGTACCATTTGCTGATTGAGCAGGTCTACCTCACTCCTGGTCTTTAGTATGAGGTTATTGTAGCCATCCCGCATGTATCTGCGCACCACCGCCGAACCAACCAAACCGGTATGACCTGCAATATATATCTTTGAGTCTTTGTTGATCATTAACTGTTTAAGTCTCCCTTGGAAATAAATTTAGCCCTCTGGTGAGTTATTTATATGCGCAGTGTTTTTGATCAGACCGGCCTCCCTGTCATAGTCTGCCTGAGTCATGATTTCCACCAGTTCCTTGAATTTGACCTTTGGTTGCCAGTTTATTTTTGCCTTTGCCTTGGAGGCATCGCCTATGAGGTGGTCTACATCGACGGGCCTGAAGTAGCGCGGGTCAATTTCAACTATAACCTTTCCGGTGTTTCTGTCGATGCCCTGTTCGTTTATGCCCACACCGTTCCAGGCGAGTCTCATTCCCAGGCATTCTGCCGTGACCTCAACGAACTCGCGCACGGAGTGGGTCTCACCGGTGGCGATACAATAGTCGTCGGGTTCATCGTGTTGCAGCATCATCCACATGGCCTCCACGTAGTCCTTGGCATAGCCCCAGTCCCTTATGGCATCCATGTTGCCAAGGTAGAGTTTGTCCTCCAGGCCAAGTTTTATCCTTGACATGGTCCTGGTTATCTTGCGTGTTACAAAAGTTTCTCCCCTTCTGGGGGACTCGTGGTTGAACAAGATGCCATTACAGGCAAATAGCCCGTAGCCTTCCCTGTAGTTTACCGTTATCCAGAACGCGTAGGCCTTGGCACACGCATAGGGTGAGATTGGATAAAACGGCGTCGTCTCCTTCTGCGGAACCTCAACGGCCCTGCCGAAAAGCTCGGAGGAGGATGCCTGATAAAATCTGGCGTCAAAGGCAACGGTTTTTAATGCCTCAAGGACCCGCACCGTCCCAAGACCTGTTATATCTCCCGTGTACTCGGGCATGTCAAAGCTGACCCGTACATGACTCTGAGCCGCAAGGTTATAGACCTCATACGGCCCTATCTTTCTGACCAACTTTGTTATCAAGCCACCGTCGTTGAGATCGGCATGGTGCAGATACAGTCTTCTGTCGTTTATCTTGGGATTTTCTATCAAGTGGTCTATGCGGCTTGTGTTTGTGGTACTTGAGCGTCTTACAAAGCCGTGCACCTCGTAACCCTTGTCCAACAAGAACTCCGCCAGGTAGCTGCCATCCTGTCCTGTGATACCTGTGATCAGTGCCCTTTTTACCATACTCCTTCCGTTTTCCGAGCCTACTAAAATATCATCGTTCTTTTATCTGTTATCTGTCTGTCTATCTACAAACTTCAGCAACGTCTTTATTTTAACGATCCACTGATGATATGTCAAGTACACAGGGTGCATGGGTGCATCAATCTTTCATGGGTAAGATTATGGGGTCAAGGGGTCAGCGACCCCCGGCTCAGTGGGGGGCTGGTCCCCTTGCAGGGGAGGTCAAGGAGGGGGCGCGATAACGTCGCTATGCGAGCGGAGGGGGTGGGGCACGATTTTCCCGCAACGGGGGGCGAGCCGCCACGGGATCAATTGTCGCACCCGCCCCGGCCACAAAACACCCCTTTCTTTCTTCTATATTTTCCTATTCCGTGTTTTCGTTGTAGATGGCGTCAAAGTCGGCAGCGGTCTTGCTGAAGGCCGCAAGGACGTCGGGGTCGAAGTGTGAGGGCATGGTCCTGCCGTCTCCTTTGGTGATTATCTCAACCGCCTTTTTGTGTTCAAACGCGGGCTTATATGGACGCTTCATGACCAGGGCGTCATACTGGTCGCAGATGATAACAATCCTTGCCTCAAGCGGTATGGACTCGCCCCTCAACCCCGCAGGATAACCCGAGCCATCCAACCGTTCGTGGTGACAGAGGGCTATGGATTCGGCCATTTGGATATTGCCGTGGGATGACCCCGAGAGTATGCTGGCCCCTATCATCGAGTGGGTCTTCATTACCTCAAACTCCTCCTCCGTGAGCCTTCCCTGCTTTAACAGCACGCTGTCTGGGATACCGATCTTGCCGATGTCGTGCAGGGGACTTGCAAAACCTATTGCATCTATGAACTCCTGCGACAGACCAAGCTCCTGTGCCAATCTCCTTGAGTAGAGACCTATCCGCACTATATGCTCACCCGTGTCGGAGTCCTTGTGTTCAGCCGCTGAGATCAGGCGCTGTAGCAGCTCGTCGGTCAGGTTCTTGATCGCCTGTTTTGTCTCTTTTAGTTCAACGGTCTTCTTATCAACCGTGTTCTCGAGCATCTTCTTGTAGGTCTGCTCCAGCTTCGAGTACCACAGGTAATCTACCGTCTCACTCAACACCTCCAGCAACTGCTGTACGTCAAGCGGTTTCAGTAGAAAGTTGTTTACGCCAATGTTTATCAACTCCATGAGATAATGGGCCTCATCATGGGCTGAGATGACAATTATCTTCTGATGCTTATTGAGCTTCTTGATCCCCCTGACCATTTCTATACCGTTGACGTGGGGCATACGTATGTCGCTTATTACGATGTCAAACAATCCAGGTCTGTACTTGTCAAGTCCCTCCTGGCCATTGACCGCACACTCAACCGCCTCAAAAAACCTCAACAGAAATTTCCTGGTATCCTCCCGTATCTGTCTGTCGTCTTCCACGTAAAGTATCCTGATTGCCTTTGAACGCCTCACAAAATCCTTAAGTGTCTGTGTCTCTATCATTTGTCGCTCCTCCTTCAATCTTATATGGTAATCTTATGGTAAAGCAGGCCCCCTGCCCTGTGTTTTTCACGGAGAGTTCCCCGCCGCAGTGTTTCTCTATAATCATCTTTGACATGTACAGGCCAAGCCCCGTCCCCGTAGAGTTATCCTTTGTCGTGAAATAGGGTTCAAACACCTTGTCGATAATCTCCTCCGGCATACCACCGGCGTTGTCCTGTATATCCAGCACCGCAAAAAAGCCGTTGTCGTCCTTGCACGCGACGGTGATTTCGGGGGCCTGTATCCGCCGTGCAACAAGCGCATCCTGGGCATTTTTGAACACGTTTAACAGCACCTGTGTGATCTCGTTTGCGTAGGTATGAATCTGTGAGGCCAGGGAGCAGTCAATCCGCACTTTTATTGCGTTGTAATCCAGAGAGTTTTTTATGATTGCCAGGGCCTGATCAATGATGTCGCCAAGATAGATGTTTTCCCTCTTTTTCCTTGGACTGAAGAACAGTCTGAAGTCGTCGATTGTCTTTGAGAGGTACTGTGCCTGGTAATTTATCTTTTTAAGGGATTCATAAAGCTCGTCCTTACTAAACGTGTCAAGTACGAGAGATACCTGCATGTCACCACTGATAGTGGTGATTGAGGACAGGGGTTGTCTCCACTGGTGGGCTATCATGCTCAACATCTCACCCATCGCCGCCAGCTTTGATTGTTGTATCAGCATCTGTTCCCCTTCCAGTCTCCTGGCGATCTCATCCCGGACCCTATCCTCCAGGGTCCGGTTGAGCAGTTGGAGCTCCTGCTGCTTTCTCATGACCTCCTGTTCGGTATGCACATGCCCTGTTATATCGGCCACGATCATAAACAAGGTAAGCCTGTCATCAATGTCTATAGGGCTTGACTTGACCCTCACGTTGCGAATCTCACCGCTTGCAAGCCTGTGAAGCAGGTCGTATACCCCGCTCTCATTTGGGAGTATCACATCAATTGGCTCCTCCAGACTAATATCAGACAGCTTAAGCGATCTCATCTCGTCCAGGGTGTAACCGTAGAAGGAACAGGCCATCGGATTGGCATCCACCACCCTGTCGGTCTCATGGTCTATCAGCAGCATCTTTGCAGGACTTTTGTTAAAGAGGCTACGATAGCGTTCTTCGCTTTTTCGCAGTGCCGCCTCGCTCTTTTTGAGGTCCCTGAACAGCAGGCTGTATGGGCTTTTAAGACCGGTTTGTATCAGCGCAAGGTATATAAAGTAAAAGGACAATATCTTGAAGAAATGCCCAATGATATTGGATATCCCATACAGGTGCACGTAAAACGTGAAAGTCATCTCGGTACAGATCGTAAACACTATCGAAAGTATCAGCATACGCAGGACATACCCCTCGAGTTCCTTCCTGTTTCGCAGCAACATAACCAGTGCAACCACCAAAATTAGGCATATTACATACTCACTGACCACCTTGAACCTCGTCAACCCCACGCCGTCTATGAAGCAATCAGGGAAAATCCGCCAGTAAAATATGGACAACAACGACAGGGTCAATATCAATCCAAATCCGGCCAAGACGGCTCCAATATGAGGCTTTCTCTTGAAAAACATTGGGGCAATCATCAGGGAAATGCTCTCCATGTATCTTGCGACAATCCACAACTGAGGGGGTAGATTGTTATCATTATAGCCCTTAATCACACCCATCCCCTTATAGGCAAGCGCATGCAGGGTGTCTGCGAAGGCCACAAACAAATAAGCAATCCCCAGAAAAAGTAGATAGTTATTTGCGGCAAAGGAACGCGAATTCCATGCCAGCGTAAATGTCCCAAAGGCTATTACAATGCTAAACAGTTCCGCAAAACTGTGAAACAACAAGTAGTTGGTGGCGCTTAATATATAAAATACGCCTATTATCAAAATCGCTACAGACGCCTGTCTCATATTGCCCCGGTATTATGACATAAACAGTTAAAAATATTATATCCCTATAAAAATATTATATCCCTACCTTAATTTTGGGCGCATAAAAAAGTAGTGGATGCCTTGAGAAAAAAAAGGGAGAAGGACTCTGTCCAATTGAGCCCGGGGCGGCTCGCCCCTTCTTTCTCAGACCCTCATCCTGCAAGGGGAGGGGCGAGCCGCAATCTTGTCGCAGCGGGTCGCACCCGCCCCG
>JADGAE010000130.1 GCA_015232165.1 Nitrospirota bacterium | reverse complement strand
GACTGGTCCCCTTGCAGGGGGTTCTGAAGGGGGGCGGAGCCGCCCCTTTTTTTTTTGTATTGCAGGCAATCGAAACGCGCTATATAATCGGTAAAGTTATTGTAAACTCGGCACCGTCATCAATGTTTCTGACCGTAAGGCTGCCATCCATATTTGTCTCTATTATGGTCTTTGACATGTACAGACCGATCCCCGTGCCATCTGCCCCCTTGGTGGTGAAATAAGACTCAAATATCCGCTCTAAAATATCATCAGGGATACCGCCGCCATTGTCTCTGATTACAATTACGATCTGCCCTTTGTTGTCAGTGGGGGCATCCTTTTGCATCAAAGAGTTGGTCATCTCTATTTCAATCTGCCCCTGTAGATTAGTGTCGGTGTTACGCCTGGATACAATTGCGTCCTTTGCGTTGTTGAGTATGTTGAGTATCACCTGCTTAAACTCATTTGGGTATCCCTCTGTCATTGGGTTTGGGACGTGTTCAGCCATTAGGTTAATATTCACGGCGTGTTTGCTAAATACGTGGTTAAACATAGAGATCAATTCATCTATGGCAGTCTTTACATCAAACGAGACCTTTGTCTTTGCCGGCTTTAAGAAGTCTCTGAAGTCATCCATAGTCTTGACCATAAACCTGACTTGTCCCATTGTTGAAGCAAACACCTGTTGTATCTTTTTATCGTCAAGTCCGCCAAGTTCATGGTCAATTACCAAGCCTTGCGCTATCAGCGCCACCGCGTTTAGCGACTGCTTCCACTGATGGGCAATCATACCTATCATCTCTCCCATGGCAGCCATCTTGGATTGTTGTATGAGCATCTGCTCCTGCGTCTGCCTCTTTGCTATCTCCTCCTGCACCAGAAAGGCAAGATTTGCATTCATGTCTCTCAGTTGCTCTTCCATCCTCTTGCGTTCAACCGCCAGGGCATAAATGGATGCAAGGCGTTTTATAACGTCCAGGTCGGCATCAATATAATCCCTCCTGGAGTTTGCCAGGGCAATCTGTCCTATCAGCTTGTCTCCTATCATAGCCGGCACCGCCAGGTAGTTCGTCAATGGGATATGTCCTTGGGGTATGCAGCCTCTGTATGCCGTGTGCCCATGGGGATTGTTTGTATAAAACGCCTGCCTTGTGTTGAGCGCATGTCCCCATAGTGCGTTATAGCCATCCTTACCCTTGGGGAAGACCAATCGCTGATGTCTGGTATCCACCGTGCAAATCCCCTCCGGCATCATATCCGTAAGGGCATGTCCTACGTTATCCCCCGTCTCTCTGTCTATCTCCGAGGCATACCCGTGCAGACTATCGGTCAATATCATTGCCTGTCTGTTTATTATAAGAGAGATATCAACTATATCCTTATCCGGCAACAGCAGGGCCTCAGATACCTCCGCTACGGCCCTCTGGAAATCAAGCTCCCGCTTCATTATCTCCCGGGCACTCTTGATATCAGAGATATCATGTATTATCGTAAACTTGGATATTGAACCATCCGTATTTCTTATTGGGGTATTAAAATGCGAGTATGTCTTATGGTTCTTTGGGCAATACCACTCCAACGTAATCCTTTCGCCGGATAACACCTTATTCATAACACACCACGGACATTGAGCAGCCTCATCATGGAGATACTCATAGCATTTGCGGCCATTTACTTCTCCAAACAGCATGAGTATTACTTTATTGGCAAACTCTATATCGCAGTCACTGTTTATTATGTAGATACCGTCTTCTATTGCATCCATTATCTCGTTAAGTTTGTCTCTCTCTGCCTTGATGGTATCTTCCATTTGCTTTCTGTCTATTGCCGTTGCATACACTGATGCAAGACGGTTGATAGTAGACAGGTCCATCTCCGTATAGTCCCTGGCGGAGTTGGCCAGGGCTATCTGTCCAATTACCTCGGTACCTATTCTTATCGGCACTGACAGGAGGTTTTTAATCTCTACATGCCCCTGTGGTGCACATTCCCTAAAGGATTCGTTTCCTTGTGGTGAGTTTGTGTAAAACCCCTCTCCCGTATTCAAGGAGTGCCCCCACAGGGCGTTATATCCATTGGGGCCTTTGGGAAATATGACCGTTTTATTCCCCTTAGTGGCATTGCATGACTCAGGGAGCATGTTGGTAAAACCATAGGCTATGTTATCTCCAGTAATTGCATCCTTCAATGATATATATCCGTGTTGACTCTCCGTAAGTCTCAACGATTCCTTGTGCACTATCCTTGAGATATCGTACTTGTCGTAGTCAGGCGTGAGGAGGGCTTCCGTTACATACGCAATTGAGCTTTGGAGTGTAATCTCCATTGTTTTTATCTTTGCTTCCCTATCGAGTAGTGCCTCAATGGTGCCTTCCAGTTTCTTTTGTGCCTTCCAGTTGAACAGCTTGATGATTCCAACTACGGAAATAGCGGCAAACACCCCCATAAAGACAAAGGCCGCCCCGTACAGCAGATATACTATATCCATGTTTTGACTAAACCACCGTTGCATTGGGTCTGTCTTATCACTCCTTCCTGGTGTTGGTGTCTTAAGCCCGGCGGATATTTTTCCCCGGATTTTAGTCACCACTTATTTCTGATATCTATGTTAGTATATACTAAAACAGTATAAGTGAGGAAGATGATTGAGATGAAATTATCGACAAAGTTAATTTTATTTTTCTCGGGCTTGGGAATAGTCTTTCTGACTGTGGCAATGTATATAGGGCAGAGCACTACCGTTGACATATTGGATAGACAGATCAGGACGGCGCTTGAAAACTATACGTTTCACACAGTGGACAAGATAGACAGGATGCTCTACGAAAAATACGTAGACGTAAAGAACATAGCAAGAGACCCGATAATAGCATCGAGACACTCAACAGCTGCGCAAATTACAGAGCGGCTAAGGTCATATCAGAGCAACTATGCCTCCTATGCATCTATGTCGTTTTTCACCCTGGACAGGGTGCGCATTGCCGATACATCTGCCAAGAATATTGGGCAACAGTCTCCACTTAAGGGATACTGGACGCAGTTAAAAGAAGGAACAGACGTCCTTGTAGACGTCAGCTTCTCAGATACCCTCAATGATAACGTGATCAGGTTTGCGGCCTATGTAAAGGACAGTGAAGGTGCCTCTTTTGGGGTAGTTGTCCTGAGGCTGACCCTGGATGTCCTGCATGATATCGTAAAGGAGGTCAAGGGGCTCCACGACAGGGACACAAAGATGGATGTGGACCTGGTTAGTAGTGAAGGGTTGCTCGTGTACTCCAACTATAACTTGAAGGGTATACTGAAAGAGACATCGTCTGACTGGTTATTTGCTAAACCGCTATTGTCATCGGGCAAAAAGGTTGGCAGCGCAAGGCATCGCCATTCAGGTGGTACTGAGGAGGAGATACTGGCCTTTAGCCGCGAACATGGATACGCAGACTTTAAGGGAAACAACTGGACTTTGATAATGAGTGTACCATCAAAAGAGGCCTTTGCGCCTGTTCATCAGTTGAGGACCAAGATGTTCATGGTATCTTTCTTACTTGCTCTCAAAGGATTGGTCATTATATATATCTTTGCGCGGCGTATTATAAGACCATTGGAGGTCTTATCACATGGCTTTCATGAGATTGGCAAAGGCAATCTTGATGTAAGGGTAGATGTTCGTTCAAGGGATGAAATAGGGCAGATGTCGGAGGCGTTCAACAACATGGTCATAGAGCTAAAAGACTATAACGAAAAACTATTGACCTACGGCATTGATATGCAAAAGAACAACGTGGAGCTTAAGACCAAGGCAAGGCTGCTGGAGCTGCGCGAGTTGGAGAGTGGGTTGTTTAGCAGGATGAGTGAGCTGTTTCAGGCCTGTAACAATGTTGAGGAGGCCAGTGTTGTCATCAAGAACACGATCTCGCAGTTGTTTCCTCGGGACAGGGGGGCGCTATATATATATAACGCCTCAAGGAACATGCTTGAGGGCATATCCCTCTGGGGCAATCCCCCACCCCAGGAGGCTGTGATTACACAAAACGAGTGTTGGGGGCTGAGGCGTGGACATGTGCACGTCATGGCTGATGAGGGCAAGGACCTTGTCTGTCAACACGTGAGGGAAAAGGGGGTCCCCTACATCTGTACGCCCATTATGGCAAAGGGTGAGACAATAGGTATGCTGCACCTGCTGCTTGACTCCATGACCGGTAAATCCTATGATCAAGAGCGGCTCAAAGAGAAGGAGCAGTTGGCCCTGAGATTGGCCGAGGGTTGTGGATTGGCAATAACCAACCTCAAGCTCCAGGAATCCCTGAGGAACCTGTCCATGCGGGACCCGTTGACGGGGCTGTTTAACCGCCGCTACATGAAGGAGTCGCTCGAACTGGAGTGGCAGCGTTCCCTGCGCAAGTACTCCCACATTGGGATAATCATGATCGACATAGACCACTTCAAGCGGTTCAACGACACGTTTGGACACGATGGCGGTGACAAGCTACTCTGTGAGCTGGGCATGTTTCTTGCCAAACAGATTCGCGGCGGAGACATAGCGTGCAGGTACGGCGGGGAGGAGTTTACGATCATCATGCCAGAGTCCTCCATTGAGGCAACCACGCAGCGGGCAGAGCAGATCAGAGAGGCCGCCAGTCACATGCACGTCATGTATAAGCAACAGTCCCTTGGGACCATAACGCTATCGCTTGGGGTGGCAGTCTTACCGATCCACGGGGGTGATACCAACACGGTACTGCAAGCGGCAGATGCTGCCCTCTATCGTGCAAAACACGAAGGACGCAACAGGGTCTGCGTGGCAGAAGAGGGCGATAGTCAGGGGGTACTTACGGAGCAGATTTAATATGGGTTGGTGGTGGACTGGCTGGTGAAGGCTGATGGAAGAGGTAACAACGCCGGAAAAGTAGCCCACCGGCTTGTTTAAAGCCTTAGTGTCTTTATAAAAAGATACAGCTTTGCTACGGACAGGCTGTAAGCTGCAAGTACGGAGGCCACAACGTCCGTCGTATGTCGGGCTATAATCCCTGACATGGACGCCGACCTATGCGTTGACTGTGAGCCGGGCTTCATCCGAACACACCTTGTGTGGCAGCTTGACGTTGTCGCAAGAGATAATCCCCCTCTTCATTTCAACAATAGAAGGATTTTTCGAGTCAAACCTCCTGATTAAATAACCGGCCGCCGTGCCGGGGTCAATTATGTCGCCGCAGGTAAATATATCCACTGCCGCATACCTGTACTCCGGCCACGTGTGGATCGACAGGTGAGACTCTGCTATGATGACCATCCCGCTTATCCCAAAGGGGTTAAACTCGTGAAAGGACACATCCACTACCGTTGCCCTTGCTTCCCTTGCCGCGCCTACCATCGCGTCCGTTACTTCCTGTAAGTCCATTAACTTGTTCGTGTTGCAATCTCTCAGTTCAACCAAAAGGTGAGTACCTAAAGCATACAATTCCCTACCCCCACTTTCTGTTTATGTTCAAGGAATCACATTCCTTAACTTATAGGGATTATATAAGATACCAGGCAGTGTTGTCAATAGCCGTTACGGATTTTATTTTTCAGACTAATTGAGTATTAGGACAGAAATATTCTTACAGCATGTAGGATTAAGCATAATGGGGTCAAGGGGACTGGTCCCCTTGCGGGTGGGTCTGAGGGAGGGCGGAGCCCTCCATTCTTCTTTTCTTTAATCACCCCTCTTGCGTATACCTGGCGATGGCATCCATTAAGACTGCCTTTTTTATTGGCTTTGTCAGGTGCCCGTTGCAGCCGGCGTTGAGACTCTTCTGTACGTGCTCGCTGAGGGCATGTGCGGTGAGGGCCAGTATGGGGG
>JADGAE010000129.1 GCA_015232165.1 Nitrospirota bacterium | reverse complement strand
ATTTATATTCATCCACAGTACATATTCTCACAGTTATTTAGACTTCTAAACCTTTTTTTTTGCTTCTCTTCGTAACATGAGTTACTATAAGAAACTTTTGTCCATGTACTTATAAAGAAGAAAGGCGAGAAGGGATAATGAGTACACTTCAGAGTTTGAAAAAAATCAACAATAATAACTTGGATTGTGGTATAATCTTTACATCTGATATAAAATTTATTGAAAGGAGGTGTGATATGAGAAGAATAATTATTGCTGTAGTGCTCATGGTGTCTTTTCTGTTAAGCAGTCAGGTCTTTGCAGATAGCGACGACACAAAATGGGTAAATCAGTGCATCAAAGACAACAAGCGGGAAGGTCAAACAACTGCTACCGTCAAGATATATTGTGAGTGCATGAACGGTAAGATGTCCGATGACGAGACACAATCCATTACCCAATGGGAAAAGTCTCACCCAAAGGAAATGGCGGAATGTGACAAAAGGGCAGGCTGGAAGTAATTAACATCAGGTGGCACCGAGGGCTTTTGAGCCTTTCAGTGCCATGCCTGAGCGCTGCCTGTGTCGAAAATTAACTTCTATATTTTGGTATAATCAATTATTATGACTGCGATACCCGTGCTGATGTATCACCACGTCAATGACAGGGGCTCCTTCATCACCGTTGATGTTGCGAGGTTTGAGCAACATATGCGGCTGCTTCAGAGGATGGGCTACAGGACGCTTCACACTGACGACTTGCTGGAGATCGCCGCCGGCGCAATAGCACCTCAGAGGTGCGTGATGATCACCTTCGATGACGGATGGCTCGATAATTACGTCTACGCCTATCCGATCCTAAAGAAATACGACCACAAGGCCGTTATTTTTGTTGTCACCTCCCGGATTGCTGAAAACGGCCTGCGACCACGCATGGATGAGGGATTTAGCACACCCCTGCCATCGCACAAGGAGTGCGTCGGGATGGTTGAGGAGGGCAACGGCTCACAGTGCGTACTCTCCTGGCAGGAATTAGGACAGATGGAACACTCCGGCGTAATAGACGTCCAATCACACACGCACACACATGTTAGATTCGATAAGCTCTATGAGGACAATGCCGACAGGTTGGCGCACCTGCACTTGGACCTGCAACGGTCAAAGGCACTCATCGAGGAGAGGTTAGACAAAAAGTGTTACGGCCTCTGCTGGCCCTGGGGGGTCTACGACGAAGGATGGATAGCAACGGCTACACAGGCAGGGTTTAAGGCGCTCTTTACAACCCGCACGGGTACTAACACCCCACAGGATAGCCTGCTTGAGGTCAAGCGTCTGGTTATCGGTAACGTGGGGGAGTTTGCCTTTAGAAAAAAGCTGCTTATACACTCAAGCCCCTGGTTAAGCAGGGCCTACATACGGATATTTAAGTAAACGGAGTTTGGCGCTACCTATAGCACTGCCCCCTGTTGATTGCAGTAAAGTTAAAACTTATGTAAAATAAGTAATGATAATTTTTTATGAAGATTTTCTTAAAGGGTGGTGTTTGTGGATTTTTATGAATGTTATAAGCAGCGAAACACGTTATTTGCTAAACATCCACTGCATGTCAAGTAAAGTATTACACCACAACTCAATTTCAACCCTGCACAAGATGGGGTCAAGGGGGCCGGCCCCCTTGCAGGGGAGGTCAAGGAGGGGGCGGAGCCGCCCTCCTTGTCTTTTTTTCTTAGATGCGTATTTTGCATACTGAGTGGTCGGATGGCTTTGGTGGCCAGGAGAGGCGGGTGCTGGCCGAGGCACATGCCCTTGTGCAGCGCGGACACTACACCTGTATCGTCTGCAGGGTCCAGGCAAGGATCAGGGACGAGGCACAGAAAAAGGGCATCGACACCTACACATTACCGCTGAGGTCAAACTATGACATTATAAGCATATGGAAGCTCTTCAGGTATATAAGGCGGCAACAATTTGACGTGGTAAACACCCACAGCGGCAAGGACTCCTGGATCGGCGGGATCGCAGCAAAGATGGCAAAGACCCCCGTCCTGGTACGCACCAGACACCTTAACATAAGCCTAAAGAGAAGCCTAGTCAACTTCATCCACTACCTGCCGGATACCTACATCACCTGCGGGAAGAACATGAGAGCCAACCTTGTTAGAAACTGCGGGTTTCCACAGGACAGGGTGGTCAGTATCCCAACCGGGGTTGATGAGGGGTTCTTTGCCACACCACGACAGTCGCATGGCAGGTCTGAGTACGGCATTGACGCCGACACCGTCGTAATCGTTAACGTCGGCATACTCAGGACGGTCAAGGGGCAGGAGGTAACGCTCCAGGCCTTTAAAAAGGTGCTGGAGGTAATACCCAATGTCAGGTGTATATTGGTGGGGGATGGCCCGGGGCGAAACAGGCTGGAGAACGTTGCCAAGACCCTCGGGATATCAGAGTCCGTTATATTCACGGGGTTTCTCGATGATGTTGCCGCAATATACTCCTTTAGTGACGTGTGTGTGTTGAGTTCGTTTTCCGAGGGGGTGCCGCAGAGTGTCCTCCAGGCAATGGCGGTGGGGGTGCCTGTGGTTGCCACGAGGGTTGGGGGGGTGCCGGAGATCGTTGCCCATGAAAAGACCGGTCTGTTGGTTGACTCCGGTGACCATGAGGCCCTTGCAGCGCAGATAATACGGCTTATCAAAGACCCTGCTCTGGCAAAGGCTCTTACTAAAAACGCAAGGACCTTCGTCCTGGAAGACCACTGCCTTGAGGCCATGGTCACTAAAATAGAACGCCTATATATGACACTGTTACAGAGAAAGACGGGAAATCAAAATGAAGATAGCATTTATCAGAAAGACCTTTAACCCCTACGGAGGGGCGGAGAACTACCTGAACTCGCTCATACGGCAGCTAAAGACCTCCGGCAACGACATCCACGTCCTGTCAACCAACTGGACGGACTGCACGGACATTCACTGTCATAAGATAGACACTATCAACCTCAACTCCCTGACGTCGGCGTTAAGTTTCAACCACAACGCCACGCACGCGGCAGATATGCTCAACTGCGACTGCACGGTAAGCTTTGAGCGCACCACCTGTCAGGACATCTACCGTGCGGGTGATGGCTGTCACAAGCAGTGGCTGATTCTCAGGGGAGAGGGCGTGGGCAGGCTTAGGAGGCTCTCCTTTGCCCTTAACCCCATGCACAAGGCGCTGCTGTCCATTGAGCGTCAGTGTTTTCAAACAACTCCGCTTATTGTTGCCAACTCACGGATGGTCAAGGAGCAGATCATGGAGCACTACGGCATAGACGACGACAGGATCGTCGTGTTGTACAACGGGGTTGACCTGGAGCGGTTCAAGCGGCCTGTCAACAGGTCATTGTGGTCGGAGCAGGTGAGGACGGAGTTTGGCATACCGGCGGATTGTCGGCTTTTGTTGTTTGTGGGGTCGGGGTTTGAGAGGAAAGGGTTGGCTGTTGCCATTTCGGCCCTTGTGTACCTTGGGGGGCAGTTCAGGCTGATTGTTGCGGGGGCTGGAGGCACCTTGAAGTACAGGAAGCAGGCAAGGGAGTTGGGTGTGACAGACCGTGTTGTCTTTGCCGGACCGCAAACGGGTATAGAGAGGCTTTATGTTGCCGCCGACGTCTTTGTCCTGCCCACGTTGTACGACCCCTTCAGCAACGCCACGCTTGAGGCAATGGCCTGTGGCGCTGCCCCGGTCACAACCAAAAACAACGGTGCTGCCGAAATAATACAGCATGGCAGGGATGGTCTGCTCCTGGACAACGCTCAGGATGCCCAGGAGCTGGCAGACAAGATCAGGCAGATCGCGGACAACCGCGATGTCTACTCCCTCAATGCCGCCGAAAAGGCCGCGGCCTATCCCATCTCGCAGGCCGCGGCAACCTTCCTCAGCCTCATCCAAGCTCACAAGAGAGAAACAAGGAGGGCGGCTCCGCCCCCTCCTTGACCTCCCCCGCAAGGGGACCAGTCCCCTTGACCCCATCTTGCTTAATTCTAAAAGTTATAAGTATTTCTGTCCAGGTATTTCTGTATTGTGGGCCTGAAGAGAAAGCACAAATTACTCTTTGTTGGTGCTTATCAAAGCTTCCGGGCTAAAAACCTTATCATATAGTACTTTTTCTATCTTTCTGGTCTTTACTACGTTGTTTACCCTTGATATAAAGGAGCTAAAATCAGGGTTCATCGTCGCCAGTTTGTTTATTGTCTCCCAATCAAGATTTTCCTTTGTTTTTGCAGGAAACAGTGTTTCTGATGAGTCAGGGTCTTTGATGTCTATTCTGATAACACCAATACCAAAAGAAGAAGAAAGCCTTTTGAGTTCCTTTGTGAAGTCATCTTCTTGGCTTATTTCAACTGCTACTAAGTATCCTTCGTGTGCCCATGATGAGTTGGATACAGATTGAAAGAAAGACTCCCTTAAATTCCCAAATGTAAGTTCTCTCTTAATTTCAAAAGAAAACAGCTTTATTGGCATATTTCCAATTGACACACTAAAATCAACAACATCGTCTTGCCAGTTTTCAATAGGGTAATAGCAGCCAACCATGTCGGGGTGTACCCATTCTCCGAAGTCCTTCTTCTTAGAGGTTATATGGTTAATAGTTTTTGTATATATTTCAAGACGAGTATATACATAATATGTCAAAAAAGGATGAATGTCTATTTCTTTGTAGCCCTCCATTTTTTTCTGTATTACTCTTTTATCTTGAGCCTGCCCTGTTGATATTGGCTCATTGTTAATTGGTAGGTTCTTTATTTGAAAACGCCTAGGCATTGTCCCTACTTTGCTAAAATGGCTGTCCTTATTGTCCCTTATATCACAATAAAGACGTACACTCAATGTCGCCACTGGAGTCTTTCCTTTAGTTGCAACAAGATTATTATAGCCGTTTCTAACGGCAATATCCCATATTTCACTTGAAGATAAAGGTTTTTTTTCTTCTGTCAGGATACGTTTTGCCAACTCCAAAAATGTCAACTTGTCCATCCATGCTCCATCTTTTTATTATACCATTTTATATAAAAAAACTTAGTCCATATGACAGTTTTTACGTATCCTCTTAAAAAAGCATGGTAAAATTCTTTTAAAGGGGTCAAGGGGACTGGTCCCCTTGCAGGGGGTTCTGAAGGGGGGCGGAGCCGCCCCTTTCTTTATCTTGCCTTAAAGTATAGTTACCATGAAATATAAAGAAGATACATTTTTACCGTCGGTCTATCGTGCCTCCTGTATACACATTTAAGGGAAAACAGTTATATAACATACCTATCCCTGACCCCTTAGCGGGCGTTTCCGCTGTATTGTTAGTCAGACCTCAACTTGCAACCTTATAAAATGTAAAAAACCCCCTGTTGTTCTAACACACCATTGCTTTTATTGTCAAGTAAAAAATGGACAAGTTGCAAAAAACTTGACAACGATGAAATGCCATGATATACTAAATCCCTCTGATGGAGGCGTCTAAGTGCATCTCTGCTCGAAGTTGGATAAAGATTATGAGTATCCTCTCAAAGAAGCATGGTAAAATTAAGATACACTGTTCATATCAAACCAGCCCTTTACTGGGTCAAGGGGGCTGACCCCCTTGCGGGGGGTTCTGGAGGGGGCGCGGTAACGTCGCTGTGCGAGCGGAGCCGCCCCTTTCTTTCTTTTTTCGTATATAGTTTAATTATGGGCAGGTACTTATAGTAATGAACAGGCTTCTTGTCATAAAGCTGCGACACATCGGTGATGTTCTGTTGACGACGCCCTTGTACAGGGTCATCAGGGACAGGCTGCCTGATACGCACATAGCGGTAATGGTAAACTCCGGCACCGAACCAATGTTGAGCGAAAACC
>JADGAE010000128.1 GCA_015232165.1 Nitrospirota bacterium | reverse complement strand
ACAAGGTGCGTGAGCGTTTTGGGGTATTGTTTCAGAGCGGTGCGTTGTTTGATTCATTCACGGTGTATGACAACATCGCCTTTCCGCTGAGGGAGCGTTATGCGTTGTCGGAGGATGAGATCAGGGGGCGTGTCAATGCGGCCCTTGGCGAGGTTGGCCTACGGGACGTAGACAACAAGTATCCAGCGGAGTTAAGTGGCGGGATGAAAAAACGTGCCGCCCTTGCACGTGCGCTTGTAACAAGACCTGAGATCGTCTTTTTCGACGAGCCGACGACCGGTCTTGACCCCGTCCTGAAGAACGCAATCCACCGGCTGATAAAGCAGTGTCACAAGAATATCGGTTTTACGGGGAT
Source organism: Nitrospirota bacterium (assembly GCA_015232165.1). Lineage (GTDB taxonomy): Bacteria > Nitrospirota > Thermodesulfovibrionia > Thermodesulfovibrionales > Magnetobacteriaceae > Magnetobacterium. Next base: position 5,621 of record JADGAE010000128.1, on the reverse strand, counting down.
AATCATAAGTCATGAGATACCGGACATATTTTCCGTAGCCGACCGTGTGGCAATGCTCCACGAAGGCGTGATCGTCCAGGACGGCAGTCCGTTACAGATCATCAATTCGCAAATCCCCTCCGTAAGGGAGTTCGTTCATGCAGGCAACGATGAGGTTGCACCGATGCCGTGAAGAGGGAAAGAATAGAGGGCTTTGTCATTTTTATGGCGGGGTGCCTCACCCCCTCCCCCGGTAGTACCACAATACAACCGTGGACCGCAGGAGTTAAGGCGTTTTTATGCCTCCATAATACGGTGCATTGTTGTCATGCGGTAGCAATGTGAGCACGTTTGAATGGAGTCTACCCCATCGGTCATTTGCGCAGGCTTACCTCGTGGACGGTATCAACGAGGGCCTTGACGTTGTCTACTGGTGTTTCGGGCAGTATGCCGTGTCCGAGGTTGAAGATGTGTCCCTTGGCACCGGATGCCTTGAGGACTATAGACTTGGCCGCTATCTGGATGTACGGTCTGGTTGAAAACAACACGCAGGGGTCAAGGTTGCCCTGGATTGGCATCTGCTTTGACCGATTTATGGCATCGTCTATGTCTATGCGCCAGTCTACGCCAATGACGTCGGCACCGGAGTCTGCGGCTATGTGCAGGAGACTGGCACAGTTGTTGACAAAGTATATGATCGGCACCCCTAGGGGTTTCAGGGCGTTGAGCGTCTTTTTCACGTATGGAAAGACCCAGTTTCTGTAGTCTGTGGCAGAAAGTACGCCCGCCCACGTGTCAAAGAGCTGAAGGGCATGCACGCCCGCATCTACCTGGGCACTAAGGTAGGCAATCGTGCTCTGGGTTATCGTCCCCATGATGGTGTTAAACAGATTGGGGTTGGTGTGCATCATCTTTTTGGTGTGTATGAAGTGCTTTGAGCTGCCCCCCTCTACGATGTACGTCAAGACGGTAAATGGCGCTCCGGCAAAACCAATAAGCGGTACGCTCAGGTCTGCAACGAGCAGCTTTATTGTCTCCAGGACATATGGGACGTCCTCTTGTGGTTGGATAACACGGAGGGCCTTTGCAGCGGCCATGTCTCTGACGGGGTTTTTAAAGGTGGGGCCGCCGGTTTCGGGGAAGTGCAGCTCCAGTCCCATCTTCTCGGCGGGGATGAGGATATCCGAAAACAGGATTGCGGCGTCCACGCCCAATATGTCTACGGGCTGCCTGGTGACCGTAGCGGCCAGCTCAGGGGTTTTGCACAGGGTCAGGAAATCGACATCGGCGCGTATCTTCTGATATTGCGGCAGGTAACGCCCCGCCTGTCTCATGATCCAGATTGGTGTAAAGGGGGTACTCTCACCCCTGCATGCCCTCAAAAACACATCATTCATAGTATGCTCCATAAGTCACATATATATTATAGTACAAGCTCCATCAGATATTGTAACATAACCAAGAAAAAAAGGTATCTTCTTTATATTTCATGGTAAGAGAAAAAAGGAGGGCGACTCCGCTGTCACAGCGACGTTACCGCGCCCCTCCTCAGACCTCCCCTGCAAGGGGACCAGTCCCCTTGACCCCATTTAACCATACCTTGCAGGGCAATCGCATTTGACCGGAAGAAGAAAAGAATGGGGGACTTTGTCCCCCCTCAGACCCCTCTACAAGGGAGCACTGCCCCCTTGACCCCGTAAAGTGCTATATTGATTAGGTTGGAAATTGGTTATTTTAACATAAAAAACATCATGATCATTTCAAATGCGATTGCCCTACCCTACCTTGGCAAACCCTTTTAAAAATTTACATTTTTGGTGTATAATAATAAATTGTACTTTTAAGTACTTATGATTACATTCTATTATGTGGAGGGCGATGTATGGCAACAAAGGTAACGGATGTATTTGATGAGCTGGTACGGATTGCCGGCAAGTTTGTCGAGCGCCAAAAGGGAGCATGGGACCATTCGGCTTGGTTGGATTTCTTGTCGGGAGTCCAGAAAAAGGGTGTGGATGTATCCGAGGATGTGCAGCGTTATATTGGCTCGATGCTTGAGGCCATGAAAAAATTATACAACGCCTCTTCGGCCACTGAAAATGTCAAAACCGCCTTGCTGGAGATATCCGAGCATACGGTGGATTTCATTAAACAGACCAAGGGGGTCTGGAACCAAAAGGATGCCGAGGTCTTCTTAAAAGACCTGCAGAAAAAAGGTATAGAACTATCCGAAGAAACAAAATCCTATCTTGGCGGCGTACTGGAGTCCGTTAAGAGGGTATATGACTTTTCCGTCAAGATTACGGAAAAAAAGTAGAAGACAAAGACAACGCCCGGTTGACAATATGACGTTGTTATAACAAGGTACATATCAGATAACTACAATAGCCACCATCGATGCCAAAAGCAGCAACAAGGGATTACGGTCTCAGCGATGGTGGCTGTGAATTTAATAGAAACTCCCAATACATAATATATAAACCAGGTTTTGCTAAAATGATGCACAACAACAGGTGTCGCTCTGATTTAGAAGAGAATACACGACAAGGCAACACGATGGCTAAGAAGAAGATTCTAGTCATTGATGACGAGGCAATTGTCAGGATAAGCTGCAAGAGGGTGCTTGAGACCGAAGGCTATGATGTGGTGCTGGCATCATCGGGTCCAACGGCCTTGGACTGTATGGAGAAAGAGTGCTATGACCTTGTGATCACCGATCTGATGATGCCCGATATGGACGGCTTTGAACTGATTGGGGTGATAAGTGAAAAGTGGCCTAACCTAAAGGTCGTTGTCATGACCGGCTATGGCACGGATGAGACCAGGCTTAAGTCTGTGGAACTAGGAGCGGTCATTTTCCTGAAGAAACCCTTCCTGCCCGAACAACTACTTGCCGTTGCCGGTTTAGCCGATAGTACCGTATTTGATGATTGAAAGAATTTAGCAGACAATTAAAATTGTGTATAATCAACCCACTGTAAACAAGGTTAAGACGTGGTCAAGGGGCGAGCCGCCCCCGGCTCAGTGGGGGACTGGTCCCCTTGCGGGGGAGGTCTGAGGGGGGCGCGGTAACGTCGTTGTGCGAGCAGAACTGCCCCCCTTCTTATCTCATAATATACAAGCAATGGAGGTAAGATAATGGGCAAAGGTTCAATCCTGATACTTGATGACGATTCCGTCATAACGATGAGTTGTAAGCGGATACTGGGTGCCGAGGGCTTTGACATCGTCACGGCCAACAAGGGCGAAGAGGCGCTCAACCAGCTCGGCAGAGACCAGTATGACCTCTTGATTTCGGACATAAGGCTGCCGGATATAAACGGTATAGGCGTACTGAAAGAGGCAAAGCTCATCAACCCCAAAACAGACGTCGTGATGATAACCGGCTATCCAACCCTTGAGGACGCCAGGGCGTGTATCAAGCTAGGGGCGTTTGAGTACGTGGAGAAGCCATTTACCCCCGACTTTATGATCAATATCGCCAACAAGATATTTGACAAGAAGGGGTGGGTGATGCGTCAGTCCTACATCAACGAGTTCAGGGACTACATAGTGCCGCTACGGGGTACAGAAAACCCACACATATACTACAAGGAAGGCGTCTGGGCAAGACCAATGGGTGACAACCTCTGGGAGATGGGTTGCGACCTGCGCGACCAGGTCTCCTGCGGCGAGCTCATGTACGTGGACTTCCTCAGAGACCTCGATTACGTAAAAGGGGGCGACCCCTTTGCCAGACTCCTGGCCGGCTCGGGCAGGGTCGTGGAACTGCTGTCGCCAATGAGCGCCGAAATAAAGGAGCTAAACGTCAAGGCCAACGACGTCATGTCGTCATTGATGACCGACCACCTGTCAGAGGGGTGGTTGTTGTGGCTGGCGAGGGTGTTTCCAGTAGAGAGATAAATACCATTTTTTTGCATTGCATGCGATCGAAACGCGCTATATAGCACAAATAGAACTAAAAAAAGTTTTAGTTTAAGAGTTTTGCAAGAGACTCCTTTCGCATATAATTAATTATGGGCAGGCACTTATGAAGGTGGGGCGGGAGTGCATTGAGCCGGGGGGTACCGCCCCCTCCCCCCGCAGTAAAGAAGCGGCTTCGCCACCTGCTTCTTCTCTTCTTTTTCTTCTTCTATGCGCCAAGGACAGGTTCGATGCTGACGTTGACCATCGACATGGTGCCGTCTTCGTTTGCGTATGTCAACTCGTTTACCCTGCCGTGTTTGAAGTGTATGGGGGCAAAGAGCATCCCCTCTGGAAGCTCATCCGTGATACGTACCTTGGTTGTAGCAGTGCCATTGGCAGAATGTATCATCACCTGGTTGCCATCCTCCAGCTTGTACTTGATCGCGTCCTCCTCGCTTATCTGGATAAAGGCGTCGGAGATGACATGGGTCAGGCTCTTTGACATCACCGACAACGCTCCGGAGTGCTGCATGAGATTGCCCGTTACCATCTTAAGGGGGTAGTTGGTATCCCGTGAGAGATTAAACGGCATCGGGACGTAATTCCACTTCTGCCTGCCCTTATGGATGTCAATAGCGGCTATCTCTTCCTGCAACGACTTCAGGGTTTCAATCTTTATGGGGACGTGCATCACCCTGTAGAGGTTTCTGAATATCTGCCAATCTGGTATGGCCTCCCCGGCGGGTGAGACTATCTTGTAGACCTTCTGACTCTGACCGGAGGAGCTGATAAAGGTGCCATCCTTTTCGGCCCAACTCGTTGCCGGCAACACGACATGGGCATAGCGCGACGTCTCCGTCAGCCTAATGTCCTGAACCACCACGAGGTCAAGGTTCTCAAAGGTCTGTTCGAGCTTTTTAAGATCGGGGAAGGCGATCAACGGGTCCTCCCCCATGATGTAGAGGGCGCTTATCTGGTCCGGTTCGTAGAGCATCTTAAACAGGCCCTTGCCGGGTTTGTCCTCGATCTTTCTGTACCCCGGCAGATAATCAGGGGTCACACCCATCCGCCAGATGCCAAACGTATTGGAGTACTCCGCGGGCATCTGTAGCGCCGCAGGGCCATCCCCGGTGAACATCACAAGGTTTGACACGGCTATGGCCGTGTTCAGGCCCTTGTTGTTGTCCGCCGGACAGACACTCATCACCACAAGGCGTCTCTTGGCGTTGAGAAACTCCATGGCCGCATCCATGAACTCCGACACCCCTATGCCAGTGATATCCGATACCACTTCGGGGGTGAAGTCCTGTATGACCCTAAGCATTGCGTCATAGTTGCCAATGCCGCTTGTCATCTGATTCATGGCAGGCAGCCCCTCATCCGCGGCCAACTTCATTATGCCGTAGGCAAATGCCTGTGAAGTGCCGGGTCTTATCCGGAGCCAGGTCTGCGCATGACGCGATATCTTGGTCTCCCTGGGGTCGGCCACGATCAAGCGTGAACCCTTCTGCCGCGCCTCTATGAACTTCAGACCCCATATGGGATGCGTCGAGGTCACATCGGATTCAAGCAGCAGGATAACGTCCTTGTTCAACGGGCTGTTGTGGTCAACAGGTAGATTGCTCAGTCCAAAGGTCATATCAATGGCCCTCTGTATCTTGCCGTAACCAAAGCTGGCCGATGAGTCTATGTTGTTTGTGCCCACCACCTCACGCATGAACTTCTGGAGCATGTAG
>JADGAE010000127.1 GCA_015232165.1 Nitrospirota bacterium | reverse complement strand
TGACAAAGGTGATGTTTATCACAACGGGAAATATCACCGACACGATCCCCGGGCCGCTCAAGGACAGAATGGAGATCATATACCTCTCCGGCTACACGACAGAGGAAAAGATGGGCATAGCGCAAAACTATCTCATCCCCAAGCAGTTTGAAGAGCACGGCCTGACAAATGATATGATCAAGCTCGGCGACGACGCCCTGCATCTTATGATCACCCAGTATACGCGCGAGGCGGGTGTCAGAAACCTCGAACGCTCAATTGCCGAGCTGTGTCGTAAGGTAGCACGGCAAATTGCCGAGGGCAAGGACAGGAAGTTTTCGGCAACCCCCAAGAATCTCTCAAAATTCCTGGGCGCCCCAAGGTTCTTGCCGGAGGAGGAGATCAAAAAGGACGAGGTTGGCGTCTCCACGGGTCTGGCATGGACGGAGAGCGGCGGTGATATCATATATGTTGAGGCCATAACGATGAAGGGTAAGGGCAATCTCACCATCACCGGGCAACTGGGCGATGTTATGAAGGAGTCGGCCCATGCCGCCCTGTCATACGTCCGCTCCAGGGCGAAGGACTTAAAAATAGACGATGACGAGTTCTCCAAGCGAGACATACACATACACGTACCTGCCGGTGCCATTCCCAAGGATGGCCCCTCGGCCGGGATCACCATAACCACGGCAATAGCATCGGCGCTGACCGGTATCCCCGTAAGCAGAAACATTGCCATGACCGGTGAGGTGACACTCAGAGGAACCGTACTGCCCATTGGCGGACTCAAGGAAAAAACCCTAGCCGCTAAACGTATGGGCATAAACAGGATCATAGTGCCAAAACGTAACCAAAAAGACTTCGACGAATTGCCAAAGTACATCAAGAAAGATATGGATTTCATCTTTGTCGAGACTATGGACAGCGTCCTGGAGACGGCGCTTAAGAGACCAACAAAGAGGAAACGCGTCATTGGGCAATCAAAAACCGTTGAGGATTGATGGTGAACTCAACCTCATAGACCACATCAGACAGCGCTTTACGAAGCCCCCGAAAGGACTGTTCGATGGGTCGGCTGCCGAGGCGCTATATGGGGTGCCCAGACTGGCAATTGGCATAGGCGACGATGCCGCGGTGTTGAGGGCTGGCGGTAAGGATATCCTGCTGACTACCGATGCAATGGTTGAGGGCGTGCATTTTGACATGACCTTTGCAACCCCCTTTCAGGTTGGGCACAAGCTGGTGTCGGTTAACGTCAGTGATATCTATGCGATGGCGGGCAGACCGGCATACATGTTGATGACGATGAGCATACCTGTCGACAGGGTGGCTGAGGCAGGCGGCTTCGTCGCCGGGTTCCTCGATGGCGTTGAAACCGCACTGGATACCTATGCGGTGGAGCTGATTGGAGGGGATATCACATCTTCAAAAGGCGGAATCAGTGTATCGGCAACGCTTGTTGGGTTTACCGAAAGACCCGTCCTTAGAAGCGGGGCGATGGCCGGCGACGGGATATATGTCACCGGCAACCTGGGTGATTCGGCCTGTGGATTACACCTTTTGCAGAGGATTAACAGACCGGTGGCCATAGAAAAGGAAGAGACGATAAATATCCCGCTTGCGTGGCGGGTCATGGAGCCGCTTCTGCGCAGGCACTTGATGCCCGTTGTCAACGCCCCGATGGGGAACTTGAGGACCAACGCAATGATGGATATCAGCGACGGCCTGTCGATAGACCTGCGTAGGTTGTGCACCGACAGCGGTGTCGGGGCTAGGGTGTATGAGACAAGCCTCCCATGTTCGGTTGAGATGATTGAGGCGGCGGCTTTTCTGGGCCTGCAACCAACCATGTTGGCCCTGTGCGGAGGGGAGGACTACCAATACCTCTTTACCTCACCTGAACCGGTGTCAGGATATAGGTGCATTGGTGAAATCACTGAAAGTGGAGTCGTCTTTATAGATGCAGACAACAAACAGAGAGAATTGATAAGGTGTGGGTATGAACACTTCAAGGATTAAAACGACGTTTAAGGCCTTCATGGGGATAGAGGATTCACCCATGAAGGTGGCGGTCTCTTTTGGGATTGGAACTCTTATAGCCTTCTCCCCCTGGGTGGGGTTACACACGGTGTTGGCTATCATCCTGGCCATGGCCTTTAAATTAAACAAAGTAGCGGTCTTTACGGCTGCGTATATTAACAACCCCTTTACTCTTGTCCCGATCTCCACGTTTTGTATATGGGTAGGGATGAAGATCATGGGGATGCAGACAGCCACCATTAACATTGATATTGGTAACCTGACGTTGTCAAACGTGATGACTGTCATGGGGACGTTGTTGATGCCTTTTATCTGGGGGTCACTGCTTGTCTCCGTATTTGCCGCACTCTTGTCATTTGTCATAATCTTTTATATCTTTCGCCTAAAGCGCCAGCGTAGGTCTATTATAGCCCACTCAGTGTATGGTGTGCCTGAACTCACCCCTGCCGATTGTGGTGTGCCTGAACTCACCCCTGCCGATTGTGGTGTGCCTGAACTCACCCCTGCCGATTGTGGTGTACCTGAACTCACCCCTGCTGATTGTGGTGTGCCTGAGCTCACCCCTGCTGATTGTGGTATACCTGAACTCACTGCCAAGGATAACAGCAGGGGGATTTAACACCCACACAAATGCCTTACGTCACGCTTGTAACCCTTGGGTGTCCCAAAAACCAGGTCGATTCAGAGCACCTGCTCAGGGCCCTCCACAGAGAGGGCATATACAACACCGATTCCGTTAAAGATGCAGGCATCATCCTCGTCAACACGTGCGGCTTCATCAATGACGCAAAGGAGGAGTCGGTCAACGAGGTCATCAATCTGGCCCAACACAAGGGGACGGATAAAAGACTGGTGGTCTTTGGCTGTCTCAGTCAGCGCTACAAGGATGAGTTGACAACGGAATTGCCTGAGATCGACGCCATCTGGGGGGTAGGCAAGGAAGATGAGATTGTACGTTATTGCAAGGAGACACTCCGTACCGGCAATGGCGTTAATGTTGGTGACACTCCCTTACGGGTTGACGTTGACGGGGCCACCCCAATGTATGCATACATAAAGATAGCCGAGGGGTGTAATCGTCCATGCGGCTACTGCGTGATCCCCTCTATCAGGGGAGGGTTTAGGAGTTTCCCTGTAGAGGGCGTTATAGCGGAGGCGGAGGCCTGTGTAAAGGCCGGTAAGAAGGAATTGATCCTTATTGCTCAGGACCTAACGTCCTATGGCAAGGACATCGGATATGACCTGCCGCGCATCATTAAAGATATCGCCTCCATAAGCGGGGACTTCTGGATACGATTGTTATATTTGTATCCCACGGCGTTGAATGATGCCCTCCTTGAGGTCGTAAGCGGGCAGGGTAAGGTCTGTAAGTACCTCGACATACCGATGCAGCACTCCGAAGACAAGGTGCTACGTGCAATGGGTCGGGTGGGAAGCAGGAGACACTATGCGGAGCTTGTTCAGAGGCTGAGACGCGACCTGCCGGATGTGACCCTGAGAACGACCTTTATCGTTGGATATCCGGGTGAGACCCACGGGGATTTTAACGGGCTTAAGGCCTTTGTCGCGGAGGTGGGGTTTGACTGCCTTGGCGTCTTTGCCTATTCCGATGAGGAGGGCACGGCGGCTTACAACTTACCGGATAAGGTCTCCGAGCGCGTCAAGAAAAAGCGTCTGGAGGAGCTTATGTCCATACAGGGGCAGATATCGCAGGAGCGAAACACCCGCTACGTTGGCAGGCGTTTCCGTGCCATTATCGACGAGACCTCCGACGACCTGACCATAGCGCGTCTGTACTGCCATGCCCCGGAGATCGACGGCAGTGTCGTTATACGCGGACAGCCTGCCCTGAAGAGAGACGACTTCGTAGACGTTGATATAACCGCTGCCTTACAGTACGACCTTGTTGGATGTCTGGTGTAGCATTTATGTATAGTGTAACCTTGATGCATGGCGTAACATTTGTTGTAAACAACGTGCTGAGGAAGCTGACCGTCCTGCACGTAGTCCTGTTTGTATTGACGTTTGCCACTACGCTTATAGCGGGCGCGCTTCAGAAGGGGATCAATCCCCTTGATACCCCCGGCAGGCTCTATGAGGGGTTGCCGTTTTGCACAACGCTCCTTGCCATCCTGATGGCACATGAGCTGGCCCACTACCTGGCATCCATAAGGCATGACACGATTGCCACGCTGCCATACTTCATACCGGGGCCGTCCCTCTTTGGCACATTTGGGGCCTTTATCAAGATGAAGTCGCCGATAACCACGCGCACGGCACTGATGGACATAGGGGCCTCGGGTCCGATAGCGGGTTTTATCGTGTCGTTGGTGGCCGTTGTGTGCGGGTTGTTTTACTCCGACATGGTGGAGGTAAGGGGTGGCTCGGCCTTTGCCCTGGGTGATTCACTGTTGTTTTATCTGCTAACAAAGGTTATTTTAGGAACGCCCCCGGAGGGGTTTGACATAATGTTGAGTCCGGTTGCCTTTGCCGGTTGGATAGGGTTTCTTGTGACCTCCCTCAACCTGCTGCCCATTGGACAACTCGATGGCGGACACATCGTCTATGCCATACAACACAATGCACATAAGTGGATATCTCGAGCGCTGATAGTGTTACTGGCGGTGTCAGGCATTTGGTTCTGGACTGGTTGGTTGACCTGGTCGGCTTTATTGCTTGTCCTTGGGATAAGTCATCCCCCGGTGCTCTTTGAAGACATTCCGCTGCAACCGTCAAGGAAAAAAACCGCCCTACTCTCCCTCTCCATCTTCATCCTGACATTCATTCCACAACCATTTAAGGGGTTCTGAAGGGACAGGGAGTGCACTGAGCGGGGGGTCGCTGACCTCTCCTGCAGCACAAAAAAAACGAAGCCGTCCACCTTTGTCTTTCAAATAACAGTCAGCGGGGAGCTTTCCTGTTTCGTTTCAGGGTGCTGCACAGGCCGGCTATCAGCACCTCAAAGGGATAATCGGAATTTACCCTGACCTGGATGTCGGCATCGCAGAGCAGTTCGTAGCACCTGAGCGCTATTGCCGGGGGCAAAGCCGACTTTGCAATCTCCCAGTTGATAGCCCCTAAAAATGCAATTGGTTCAGAGTGCTCCTGCAATCCGCGAAACATCTCCAACGCCTTACCAACATCCGCCTCGGCTATGGCCCTCGTAAACTGAAACGGACTGTACTGCTTGCTACCGTAGAACAACTCACAGGCATCCTCCAGGGACAAGTCCTTCTTACCCAACAGGGATAGCTTTGACAGTTCGTTATCCAGCGCCAGCAGGTCATCGGCATAGATGTCACAGACAAACCGTATCAGTTCCTGCGAAAACCTTATCCCGTAATGGTTGCCACGCTCCTTTACCCACATTGGCAGGGTAGTCTTTTTGATGTCCAGGGTTATGTGTTTGGTACCCTTGGTATCGACCTTCTTTTGATCACCGCTATAACACAACACCAGCATGGAACGTGTCGAGGGATTTTCTATGTATCGAACCAAGAGTGCCAGATCGGCCTTTTTGATCTTCTGGTAGTTCTTGATCACAACACATGGCCTCAGACAAAACATCGATATCTGATTCAGCGTCTCTATGATAGCCCGCATCGAGACACCCTGCACCTTGTCATCGAGGTCAAAGACCTCAAGCTCGGCATGTCCCTGTCGCAAGAGCATCAACGCCTGCGCAAAGAAAAACTCCTCCGTGTAACCAAACAGATAGACAGGGGCAGGAAATCCCACAGCCTTCTCCCTCAAAAAATCATCAAACACTAATATACCTCAACCCTAAGAAGAAAAGAAGGAGGGCGTCTTGTGGCCGGGGTGCCCCACCCCCCTCCGCTGTCACAGCGACGTTACCGCGCCTCCTCAGACCTCCCCCGCAATGGGAGGGGCGCCCCTCGCTGACCCCTTGACGCGCCATTATTCTTAACCCTAATGTTCTAAACATTTATGCTCCGT
>JADGAE010000126.1 GCA_015232165.1 Nitrospirota bacterium | reverse complement strand
CTTTGTCAAACACTTCTTTCCAAAGCTCTACAACAAGATAGAGTTCTACGACCGGAGGGAGACCATCTTTGACTTCTTTGGCATAGAGCTTGATGTATACAAGGGGCTTGACAGGCGTGTCTGGTTAAAGTCCGGCGGCTACATAGTTATAGACCAGACGGAGGCCATGACCGTTATAGACGTCAACACCGGCAAGTATGTCGGCAAGGAAGACCTCGAGGACACCATCCTCAAGGCCAACCTCGAGGCCGTCAAGGAGATAGCTTACCAGATCAGGCTGAGAAACCTCGGTGGGATCATCATCATCGACTTTATTGACATGGAGATAACCGAAAACAGGGAAAAGCTCTACACGGCCTTTGTCGAGACCATGAAAAAGGACAGGGCCAAGAATACCATATTTAATGTTTCTGAGATTGGGCTGATCCAGATGACCAGGAAGCGCATACGTGAGAGCCTTGGCCGGACCCTGTGTGAGAGTTGTCCGATGTGCGAGGGTAAGGGGTTTGTAAAGTCCACAAAGACGGTCAGCTACGAAATATTCAGAAAGCTAAAGCGTATGCCCCTGCATAAGGGTGCCAAGGTGACCATAACGGCCCACCCCATTGTCGCCGATTACCTCTCCGATGAGCAGCGACACGGGTTGGAGGAGTTTGAGGTTACCTTTGACGTTGTGCTGATCATCAAGGCAGACTCAAAGTTGCAGCGAGAAAACTTCGATATCTCCATAGCGTGAAGCTATAAAAAAAACGCCCTCTTGCACGGTAAATTTGTTCCACGTTATAACACGTTTTAACGGGCGCATAAATTTTTGGTGGATAACAAGTGGTAATAAAAATGCATATAAAGGGGTCAAGGGGACTGGTCCCCTTGCAGGATGAGGGTCTGAGGGAGAAGGACAGAGTCCTTCTCCCTTTTTTTCTCAAGGCGCCTACTAAAAATTTATGCACCCGTTTTAACTATAGCCTTGACAGAAGCTATCTGGCAATGATATCATCAGGGTCATATGAATGAGTCGTTTAAGACAGGAGAAATAGACGGGGTCATAGTAAGGGAGCTTAAATATTTCCATGACAAGCGTGGTTGGCTTACGGAGTTGTTCAGGGAGGATGAGCTGCCGGAGGGGTTTAACCCTCAGATGGCTTACGTCTCAATGACACAACCGTCCCAGGTGAGGGGGCCTCATGAGCACGTTGAGCAGACGGATTATTTTTGCTTCTTGGGAGACTTTGTACTATATCTGTGGGACAACAGACCTGTCAGTAGTACGCATGGAAACAGGTTGACTGTCAGGGATGCACGCGGTAAGATAATCATAGTTCCTCCCGGAGTGGTGCATGCCTACAAGAACGTCTCAGGTGAGCCTGGGCTTGTGATAAACCTGCCCGACAGACTCTATGCCGGTTGGCAAAGAGTCAAAGCGGTGGATGAAATCAGACACGAAGGTATAGCCGACTCTCCCTACGTCGTTGATTAGACAATTACATATCCCTGTAGCAAGTGTGTCAAGGGTGCAGGATTGAAGGCCTTACTGCTGGCAGGTGGTAGCGGGACGCGACTTTGGCCCTTAAGCAGGAGGGACTTCCCAAAGCAGTTCTTGAAGTTAAACGGTGATTATTCGCTTATCCAACAAACCATCCTGAGACTTCTGCCTGTTGTCTCTGCCGAAAATATTGTCATACTGACCAACCAAAAATACAAGTTTCACGTAAAGTCGGATATAGGCTCTATGGAGCACAACATCGCACAGCGCGTGCATATAGTCCTTGAACCCGCGCTCAGAAACACGGCTGCCGCCATAGCCCTTGGGATCAAGTACTGTCAGGACGTGCTTGGTTGCGGGTCGGATGAGACGGTTTTTGTGTGTCCTTCCGACCACATAATAAATCCCGATGACAGGTTTACCCATTATCTGAAACAGGCCGCCGAAATAACAGCGGCAGGCTACATTGTAACCTTTGGTGTCAAGCCGACCAGACCGGAGACCGGTTACGGGTATATACAAAAAGGCAACAGACTGAAACACTCCCTTGAAGGGATTGAGGGGTATGAGGTTGATAGATTCACCGAAAAACCGGACGAGCAAACGGCACTGACATACATAGAGGGTGGTAAGCACCTGTGGAATGCGGGTATATTTGCCTTTAATATCGGTGTTATGCTGGAGGAGTTCAACAAACACGTTCCGGCAATATGGCAAATGCTGTGTAAGGGGTACAAGGATATGTTGGCGTCCTATTCGGAGATGCCGGATAAATCTATAGACTATGCGGTTATGGAGAGGTCGGGGCGGATCGCCGCGCTTGCCCTGGACCTCTACTGGAATGACGTAGGCTCCTGGGATTCGCTGTTTGAGGTCATTGAACGAGATGCCGACGGTAACGCCACAAAGGGGGACGTCTTTACCTTTGACACAAGAGATACCATGGTACTTGGAGACAAGAGACTGACCGTAACTATAGGGATCGAAAACTGCCTGGTGTTGGAGACCGATGACGTGGTGCTCATTTCAAGGCGCGGACATGCACAGAAGGTCAAGGAGGTCGTCAACGAGCTTAAACAGGCAGGACGTCACGAGGTTAATGAACACGTCACCACATACAGACCCTGGGGTAGTTACACGATCCTTGAAACCGGGGACAGTTACAAGATAAAGCGCCTGATGGTAAATCCAAAGGCTGCCATAAGCCTTCAAATGCACCATCACAGGTCAGAGCACTGGGTGGTGGTCAATGGTACGGCCAGGGTCATCGTGGGAGAGGCCGAAATATTCGTACATGTAAACGAGTCCGCCTTTGTGCCAAAATCAACTAGACACAGGCTCGAAAATCCCGGCATTATTCCCCTGGAGGTAATAGAGGTCCAAAACGGCGAGTACCTGGAAGAAGATGATATCATCCGGTTTGAGGACAACTACGACAGACAGGAGTAAACTGCCGGCATATCGAAAACTCCATTACACATGGGTACATAAGAAAGTCATGGGCAGGTCCATCAAAGAATGGAGGGCTTTGCCCTCCCCCTTTTTTTTTGTTAGTCGCAGATTCTCATAACTTCTCTGGTAATTCTATCCAGTGGTAATATCTTGTCTACGGCATTTCGTTTGATGGCCTCGTTTGGCATTCCAAAGACGACGCATGAGGCCTCATCTTGTGCGATGGTGATAGAGCCGGTCTCCTTCATTTCGAGCATACCGCGGGCACCGTCGTCGCCCATGCCGGTCATGATCACGCCAACGGCATTTTTACCGGCATACCTGGCCGCCGAACGAAAGAGCACATCAACCGAAGGACGGTGACGACTCACCAGCGGGCCATCCTTGACCTCGACAAAATACCGCGCTCCGCTCCTCTTAAGCAGTGTGTGTTTGTTTCCCGGGGCAATGAGCGCCCTACCTCTGGCCACGGAGTCGTTATCGGCAGCCTCCTTTATAGAGATGCGGCATATACCGTCAAGGCGCTTTGCAAAGGCAGCGGTAAAGTGCTCAGGCATGTGCTGCACTATAACGATCCCGGGGCAGTCAACAGGGAACTCCTCAAGGAAGACCCGCAGCGCTTCCGTCCCACCCGTGGACGCCCCCACGATGATGATCTTCTCCGTGGTCTGTACCATTGCCTTTGAGGGCGGTTTGGGCAGCATGGCATCCGCCGTTAGCTTTGGGGCTACCTTGTGCTCAGGCATGGGGCGTCTGAGGCGGGCATTGGCCGCGGCCTTGATTATGTCGCATATCATCACCCTGGACTCTTCAAGAAACTGTTTTGTACCAAGCCTCGGCTTGTTGATTATCTCCACGGCCCCATACTCCATGGCCTTGAGCGCGGTCTCCGACCCTCGGTCGGTCAGAGACGAACACATCACTACGGGGATCGGATGCTGACTCATCAACTTCCTGAGAAAGGTTATGCCGTCCATGCGCGGCATCTCAACGTCAAGCGTTATCACGTCCGGCACCTCATCCTGTATCCTCTTGGCCGCAACAAAGGGGTCTGAGGCGGTGGCCATGACCTCAATCATCGGGTCGGAAGACAGGATATCCGACAGTGTCTGCCTTACCACGGCAGAGTCATCCACGATCAGTACTCTTATCTTTTTCATAATCTATTTAAAGACCTCACTAAAACTTTTATATGAATATCAGTCATAACATTGTCGCCTAAGACGTCTGAGGTAGACGTCACCCGTGTGGGGGTAAAAGAATATCTTACGGCCTTGTGTGCCTCCCGTATCCTCAACTGAAAGAGTAAGCCCCAGTTTTGCCAGTATTTTGTAGGCTGCCTCAATGTTCTGCTTGCCGACACTGTCGCGCTTCCTGTCCTTAGTTCCGCACGGCAGGACCTCTGCCCCGCCAAAGAGTTTTACGTCAAGCCCTCCGGGACCTGCCCCAACCCTTTCAAGATGCCCGGCCATATGCCTTACAGAGCATTCGACGTACTTCAACCTTTCAACGCACTTGTAGCAATCCCTTCCGTTACAATCAGGCAGCATACCATGACATATGGCACCATAAGACCTCACCGCATAAAACATGGTAACCGATACACACGAACCCAACACCGTAGAGACAACCGTTGGTTTGTCGGTCATAAGCACCTGTCCGGGATTGAGATACACCAACGGTAAGCCGGTTTCACTGCCCGTCCCCGGCAGTACTCCGCCGACAGCATCATTGCGCTCATCAACGCCCATGAGGTAGTCTGTAGATGGTTGGCGCCACCTGGACAAATGGCACGTCCAGGCCGTTTAGCGTCTCAGAGTGCCCCATAAACAGATAACCGCCACGTGCCAGGTAACGGGCAAAGCGATTTAACAACTGCTCCTGCGTCTTTTTATCAAAATAGATCACGACATTCCTACAGAATATCACATCCATTGTCTCGCGGAATCCGAAGTCCGAGTCCATGAAGTTTAGTCGGCGAAATCTGATAAGCTCCCTTAACTCGGGCACGATCCGCACCAAGCCCTTATTTTTGTCCTTACTGCGCAGGAGGTATTTTTTCTTCATCTGATTTGGGACCGGCATGACGCGTTCTTCTTCGTATATGGCGGTCTTGGCCTTATCCAGCACCTTGGTGGATATATCCGTGGCAATGATCATAAAATCGAGGTCATTTCTTTCGCTGAAGTCGCTCAGTACCATTGCCATTGTGTAAGGCTCCTCACCGGTGGAACAGCCCGCACTCCAGACCATTAGCTTGCGTCTGATACCCACCCCTTGTGTTTTCATAAGCTCCGGCAGTGTTTTGTTGATCAGGTATTCAAAGTGCTGAGGCTCTCTGAAGAAGTCGGTCTTGTTTGTCGTTATAGCGTCAATGAGGTGTATGAGTTCACTTTCAGTCCCCGCGGGGCTAAAGACAAAGTTCAGGTAATCGGTAAACCCCCTCATCTGCAGGGTGCGCAATCTGCGTTGCAGACGAGCCTCCAGCATGGTCTTCTTTGCCGGGGGCATCTTGATGCCTACCTCCGTGTGGACGAAATGACTCAGGCGCTGAAAATCCTTCTCCGACAGCGCGGCCTTTAAAAAACGTATATCGTCTTGTACTTCTTCTGCCATTGCTCCTCTCAGTTGACCGATGTCTTCCCTGCGCTGTGGAACTCTGATAGCTCCTCCAACGTAAATATCTTGTCGATATCCAGGATGATGATAAACACGTCATCTCTTTTACCCATGCCCTTTATGAAGTCCGTACTCATGTGCATTCCGATGTTAGGAGGGGTCTCTATCTTTTCAGGTTCAAGCTCAATGACCTCCTGGACTGAGTCTGCCAAGGCACCGAGTACCGTTTTTTCACTGCCGAGGGTTATCTCCACGATTATCACGCAGGTGTTGACGGACTTCTGCGTCTGAGTCATGCCGAACTTCAAGCGCAGGTCTATCACCGGTACAACACTGCCGCGCAGATTGATAACACCACGCATAAAGACCGGAGTCCTTGGTATCTTGGTCACGCTGCTGAACTCAAGCACCTCCCTCACCTTGGTGATGTCA
>JADGAE010000125.1 GCA_015232165.1 Nitrospirota bacterium | reverse complement strand
TGGATTACACGGGGCGACTCAAGAAGATGACAAAGGCGGTAGAGCCTCCGGAGGACGTCAGGACGATGGCGTCTATAATTAGCGGCATAGCCAAGGCCTGTGGTTTGGATGGCAAGGCGTCGGATGTTGAGGCGCTCTACAAGGCCAACTTAAAACCAGCAACACCTGGAGCCTTCAAGAAGCAAGCTCTGCTAAAGGTAGACCCCGTTGAAATGCTTAAAGTATTAAACACTAATGTGGTCAACGGTTCGCGTTTGCTGTGGCTGCAAGAGACGGAAAAAGCTCTGTCCTGCACTCAGGTATAGAGAGAAGAGAAGACAAAGAAGGGGGCGGCTCCGCCCCCCCTTCAGATCCCCCCTGCAAGGGGACCAGTCCCCTTGACCCCGTTATGCGATGGTTGTTAGGTTAGGTTGTAGCGTGGGGGAATATTGCGTGCTAATGTTGAGCTATCCAGCTAACGATATATTTCCACGAGTTAAGGTTATAGCCTTTACTTTCACTTTAATTAACATCAGGAAACTATCTTCATCAATAGCGTCAAGCAATCTATCCGTTGCAACTGTAATTTTTCTTATCAATCCATCATCCTCTAATAAACAATAAACAGGGATATTTTTAGGAATTGGTGACAAATCTTTTGGTATTGAACTTGAGTCAGGAGGACATCTTAGAGCATCGAATAATCCTTTTAGTTTATTATCAATATCACCACCACAAATCACTGTTGGTATTATGTGATCTTGTGATGCTAAATAAGTAATATCTAACTCGGCATATAATTTGAGATAGTTGCATATTAGTGATGCAAACCAATATGATTCACCAGCTTCTGATTTTCGTTCTATTTTCATCACATCCTTTTCATTATGATAGTTGATTAAAGGTTCATATGTCCATAATTTTCTTATAGCAGATTTCGATTGAGTTAAATACAAAATATGTGGCATTTTTACGGGGTCAAGGGGACTGGTCCCCTTGCGGGGGAGGTCAAGGAGGGGGCGGAGCCGCCCTCCTTGTTCTTTGTATTGCATGCAATTGAAACGCGCTATATAATCCGTGGACGGATCAAAATTGACACTAATCAATCCGGATAAGGTATAATAATTTGTAAGGTTGGCATTGTAAGAGATACCATAACAAGGAGAAAGAGGACGTTGATGGTGACGCTGCCGTGAAGACAATGGTCGAGATAAAGGCGCTAATCGACGCCAACAGGGAAGTCCTTGAGACACGCTTCAAGGTCAAGACCATCGGTATCTTTGGCTCCTACGTCCGTGCTGAACAGAAGAAGCGGAGCGACATAGACGTCCTCGTTGAACTTAACGACAGCGTGACCTTAATTGATTTCATGCGCCTTGAGGGATATCTACGTAAGCTATTTGGCACGAAGGTTGACCTCGTTACAAAGGATGCACTAAAACCGTATATCGGCAAACGCATCCTTGAAGAAGTCGTGTACGTGCCAGAGCAGGAGTGTCCTGCAGCAATAAAGAACCTGGTGCAACCCGGTGTGATAAAGAACCAAATACGACCTGGAGGGACAATGACACGGGAGTACAGGGATTACATCAATGATATCGCCGAATCCATTGATGATGCCATCTCTTTCGTAGAGGGTATGACGTACCAGGAGTTTCAAAAAGACAGGAAGACTATCAACGCCGTGGTACGAAGTCTTGAAATCATCGGTGAGGCCTCAAGGCATATCCCCAAGTCAATCAAGAACAAGGCCCCAAACATACTCTGGGCCGAGATGACCGGCATGAGGAACAGGATTGCGCATGAGTATTTTGGGATAGACAATAAAATCGTATGGAATGTCGTCAATGAAGACCTGCCAAAGCTGAAGCCTGAAATCGCTGAACTCATCAGGCAGGTAAATGAGAGGGTAAGGTAATTTGTGGCGTTGACATATAATATTGAAATATGCTATCATCTCTATGCAATAAATCATAAAGTGCAATAGTATAGTATTTTACAATAGAAGAAGGAGTTACGATAAATGTCAAGTAAGACGCAACTGCCCGGCTCTCCGTGGAGGGCCATAATAGAGAGCGCAATGCACGCAAATTCGGTGCGCAAGACCAACATGAGGGAGCTGTACGAGTATGCATTAAGACAGCCCGAGGTGATAGTCACGTCGGAGCCGATGTACAAGCCCCATACCTACGGTCTGCCCGCAGACGCCAAGGTGCTGGTATCCAACGACGGTACAATCGTTGGGCGTACCGCGCGGGCCAGACGCCTTGTTCGGCAGATGGGCAGTGACAGGGATATGTACCTGACCATCCTGCGCGAGGCCGTGTATCAGTTCAACAAGAAGCCGGCCTTCTGGATGGAGGGCATTGTGGGGTTGCACAGCGACTTTATGGTCAAGGCCCACCTGGTAAGTCCCGTCACCGACGCCAAGAACATGCTGGACTGGACGCTGAACTTTACCCCGTGGATGAAGCCCTGGACGGACACATATGCAACCTCACGACCCTTGGATGAGCCTGACATAATAGTGCTTGCCGACTCCGACTGGTCGCATCCGGGATTCCCAGACGGCCTGATCATCGTTGATGAGAAACAGAACTGCATAGCGATCCTCGGACTTCGCTATTTTGGCGAGCGCAAGAAGGGAACCCTGACGCTGGCCTGGAGTGTCGGCGTCAGACAGAACATGGTGGCCTGTCACGGCGGTATCAAGAAGATCGGGAAAAACCCTCCAATTGCCGTCTTTGGCCTGTCCGGTTCCGGGAAGTCCTCCATAACCAACAGCGACAAACACGAAAGCGCCCTGGGTGAAGGTGAACAAGTCACAGTCATCCACGACGACGCATTCTTAATCGACCTCGATAACGACCTGTCAATAGCTATTGAGCCAAACCTCTTTGACAAGACTGATGCCGTGGTACCCAATGACCCGATCATTAGCTACTTCTACAGCGCCCAGAACGTCGGTGTAACCATGTCCGAAGATGGCCAACGCAAGCTGGTCTGCGCCGATGTCCGCAACAGAAACGGCAGGTGCATAAAGACCCGCGACATGTTCAGACACAAAGACCACTGCGAACGTCCCGGCAAGGTCATCTGGCTGCAAAAAGACACATCGCTGCCGCCAATCAGCAAGATCGACAACCTGTGGCTTGCCGTTGCCATGGGCGCATCATTGAGCACGCTGAGGGCCAAGGGCGTTGAAAACGTAGACCCAAAGGAATTTGAAAAACTCGTGATAGAACCCTTTGCCAACCCCTTCAGGGTACATCCTCTGTTGTGGGATTGCCAGCAGTTTTATAAGCTGTTTAAGGGCGGCACCGAATGTTACATAATGAACACAAACGCATTAGGATTGCCCGAGAGCCTGACCGATATCCCCAAGGAATTATCGCTGTCCATTGTAACCGAACTGGTGCGTAACACCATTGTGTGGAAGGAGTGGAAGGCGTTCCAGGGATTATTGATCCCGCAAAATGGCAATGATCTCTTCGGCGCAGACTTTGACCAAAAGTACGAACCCTCACAGGATGAAGCAAAACTAAAGTTCCTGCGCGACAGGATGCAGGACCGTATAAACTTCCTCTCAAACAAACGAGATATTGATAACGACATGGACAGCGCCATAATTGACCCAATAGTAGCGGCCAGAACGGTGCTGGACCAACTATTAAGCCCGTTGTCCAAAACATCGTGAAATAGAACTGTGTATAATCATGCGAATTGAGATAAAAGGGGTCAAGGGGGCTTCTTCGTTGCCGGGGTGCCTCACCCCCCCATTGCAGGGGGGTTGAAGGGGGGGGCCGCCCCTTCTTCTTAATTAGGTGGATATAGTCCAGACATTGCGGAGCCTGTCTGTTGCGGCCTTACCGATCCTGATAGCGATAACCTTCCACGAGGTTGCGCATGGATGGGTTGCGGACAAGCGCGGCGACCCCACGGCAAAGGAAATGGGCCGGCTGACGCTTAATCCCATAGCGCATATCGATCTGATGGGAACGATTATCATGCCGATAATGCTGTTTATACTCTCCAGCGGTTCGTTTATATTTGGTTCGGCCAAGCCAGTGCCGGTTAATTTCGGCAGACTGAAAAACCCCCGGGTAGATGCCGCACTGGTCTCTGCTGCCGGACCCGGCGCTAATATCTTGATAGCCACGTTGAGCATAGTGCTCCTGGCTGTCATGACCAGGCTATATCCGGCACCACACGCCCCCGATGCCATGTGGGCAAAGATACTGATACCGGTAGAACAGATGCTACGATACAGCGCATATTTCAACGTGTTTCTGGCAGCCTTTAATCTGATCCCGATCCCCCCTCTTGATGGTGGCAGAATTGTTGTAAGCCTGTTGCCGTATAGGCAGGCAGTTCTATACAGTATGATTGAGCCTTATGGGATATTAATTGTGCTTGCTTTATGGGCAACCGGTATGGCACAATATATTATAGCACCTATACAGAAGGTCGTACAGTTCCTGATAGGCATGATCCTTATGCCTCTTGGGAGGATTCTTTGAGCAAGGAGATTGGCATACAAGACGTTAATATAGAGTTATCAGGCGGCACGGGTGGCACGGCGGACAAGACGGCGGTGAGAGACCGCGTGTTAAGCGGGATGCAACCAAGCGGGCTATTGCATGTTGGCAATCTGGTGGGTGCGCTCCAGAACTGGGTAAAGTTGCAGCAACGCTACGATTGTTACTACTTTGTGGCCGACTGGCATGCCCTGACCAGCAACTACGCAGACCCTGCCGTTATAAAGCAGTACACTGACGAGCTTGTCCTGAACTTCCTGTCTGCCGGCCTGGACCCTGACAGATGCACCGTGTTTGTGCAATCGGCGATACCGCAACATGCGGAGCTGTACGTACTGTTGAGCATGATCACGCCCCTGGGGTGGTTGCAGCGAGTGCCAACATACAAGGAGAAACAGTTTGAGATAAAGGACAAGGACCTTGATACGTACGGATTCCTTGGATATCCGGTGTTGCAGTCGGCGGATATCCTTGCCTACCGGGCAAAGTACGTACCGGTGGGGATAGACCAGCAGCCGCACCTGGAGTTTACCAGGGAGCTGGCGCGTCGATTTAACTCCATCTATGCCAGTGACGTGATGGTAGAGCCCGAGGCGCTCCTTACGGAGTATCCCAAGGTCGTTGGTCTTGATGGCAGAAAGATGTCCAAGAGCTACAACAATTGTATCTACCTCTCCGATACCCCCGAAGAGGTGCAGACCAAGGTCCGGACGATGATGACCGACCCGGCCAGGGTCCGACGCACCGATAAGGGAGACCCCGAACTCTCACCCGTCTACCAACTGCACAAGGTGTTCTCTACCGAAGAGGAACAACAGTACGTGGCCGATGGCTGCCGCAGTGCAAGCATCGGGTGTATTGATTGCAAAAAGATTGTCACCAAACACATATTGACCCTGCTGGAGCCTATATGGGCCAGACGCAAAGAGCTGAAGGACTCCTCCACGCTTACCGATGTCGTGCGCGCCGGCAACGCAAGGGCAGCCAGTGTCACCGAAGAATCCATGCACCTGATCAGGGAGGCCATGAGGCTTCAGTGATGCAAATATCGGGTTGGTCAATATGCAGACAGGAGTAAGTAAACATGCCGATATATGAGTATCTGTGCAACAACTGTAACCAAAACGTAGAGCTTCTGGTATACGGTAATCGTCAGGTGAGCTGCCCGCACTGTGGCTCATCGGATATGAGAAAAAAGATGTCCATGTTTGGCGTAAGCGGTGTGGATAAACAGGTCAAGGCTGACTGCGGTGGTTGTCGCAAGACCTCCTGCAGTACGTGTTAAGCCGTTGTAGCCTTGATTTTCAATCACAAACGCGGTGGTGTGATAAGATTAAAAGTGACATGGTTGACATTGATAAAATTGCTGAAATAATTTATATACATTTTGTGCAGTTTTATTGTAGACTATATAAAGGGATGCAATGGCTTGTAGGACCACGGAGACTTTTAAAGCGATGGGTCTTTTTAGTGAAAATTATTTAATTAAGGAGTTGAGTTAACGATGGGGAAA
>JADGAE010000124.1 GCA_015232165.1 Nitrospirota bacterium | reverse complement strand
TGGGGTTTAACGACTTCATCAACTACGATGACCCACAGTACGCCAGGGATAACCCTATTGTAAATACAGGTCTGACGTTGGAGGGCGTATTGTGGGCGTTTAAGTCAACTTTTATGTCCAACTGGCACCCGCTGACGTGGATATCTCATATGATAGATGTCTCGATCTTCAGGCTAAACCCCGGAGGGCACCACCTGACAAGCCTCATCATCCACATGATAAACGTCGTACTGGTGTTTTACGTCCTTTACCGAATGACTGAGACGATGTGGCAGAGTGCGTTTGTCGCGGTGTTATTTGCCATCCATCCCCTGACCGTAGAGTCTGTGGCGTGGGTGGCGGAACGTAAAAATGTCCTGAGTACGATGTTTTGGCTCTTGACCATGCTTGCATATAACAACTACGCAACACCTTCCCCTTACTCCAACAGCCAATACGGATGGATGAGGGCAGGTAGGTACCTGCTTGTCATGTTGCTGCTTGCACTGTCGCTTATGACCAAGCCGATGGCGGTTACCTTGCCGTTTGTCTTGCTCCTGATGGATGTATGGCCATTGCGGAGATTCAGCTATCCGAAGATAGCCGAGAAGATACCGCTGTTTGTCCTGTCGGGGATATCCGCCATGATAACGTACAATATCCAGAGGGAGGCGCATGGGTTAATGTCACTGGATGCGTTGCCGTTTTCAAGGCGTGTATTGACGGCCATGGTTAGTTATGTGCAATATCTATACATGATGATCAACCCCACCAAGTTGGCCATATTCTACCCATACCCCTACAACATGCCCTTGTGGAAGCCGGTTGCCGCCTTTGTGATCCTCTTGACAATCAGTGTTTTAGCGGTTCTTGCAGCCCGCAGGAGACCCTACGTGATAGTTGGCTGGCTGTGGTATATAGGCACTCTGATGCCGGTTATAAAGTTGGTACACACGGGGCGTGAGGCCGTAGCAGACAGGTACGCCTATGTCCCACTCATTGGTATCTATATAATCATGGCATGGGGCATTGCCGATCTCCTGCAAAAAAGCAGATTCCGAAAACCGGTCATTGCAACTGCGGCCTCTGTGCTTATCGTATTCTACTGCACCCTGACGTGGATATACATAGGTCACTGGAAAAGCTCTCTGAGCGTATTCAGGCACGCCATTGACGTAGTGGAGAACAACTACAAGGCCTACTGCAACTACGGCAACGACCTGATTATAAGCGACTACGGCAGACTGGACGAGGCCGTCGGATACTTTGCCAAGGGGCTGGCATTAAAGGGCGATGACGCGGAACTGCACATGAGTATGGGCAATGCCCTTGTCGGTCAGGGTAAGTTTGAAGAGGCCATGGAGCACTACGCAAGGAGCGGACCGCTTATGTCCCCTGATGACAGGGCACTGGTACACAAGCGATTTGGGCTGATCTACCTCAAAAGAGAGAACTACCAATATGTCATTATACACCTCAACAAGTACCTGGAGAGCTATCCCAAGGACGTGGAGGCGATAAACGCGCTTGGCATCGCCATGCTGCACCTTGACAGGGTGGATGAGGCCATAGGGGTCTTTACCAGTGCCGTCTCTCTCTCTCCGCAAAGTGCGCAATTGCACAAGAACCTGGGTGATGCTTTGGCAAAGGCCGGCAGGTTCCAGGAGGCGCAGAGACACCTAACCCGGGCACGGCATATTGTTAACACGGATGGTAAAAGCGGTGTTAGTTACTAATATTCACAGCGCGTTTGGCCGGCATGCAATACAAAAAAAAGAATGAGAATTTACGCTATATTGTCACAGTTTTAGCTCGATAACGAAGGCGGTCTTGCCGTCTTTGCCGGTGGTGTAGATGTTGCCTCCCATGCTGTTTTCTATGATTATCTTTGACATGTAAAGTCCGATGCCTGAACCCACGTTGTCTTTCTTGGTCGTAAAATAGTGATCAAATATCCGGTCTCTTATCTCAGGTTCTATACCCTTGCCGTTGTCCTGTATGGCGAGGGTTACTTTTTCGGCGTCTCTGTCTATATCGATCTCGATGAGACCTTTGACGTTGGTGACAGTGCGTTTGTCGTTTATGGAGTCCACGGCGTTGGTAATGATGTTTAAGACGACCTGCTTGAACTCATTCTGATAACCATAGACCATTACACTGTCGGACTGACCGCAACGGACCCTTATCTCCACGGAGTTGTGGCGAAGCAGGGCGCTTGTGATTGCACACACGGCCTCTACGGCAACCTTGACGTCAAACAGCCCCTTGCTCTTTGAGGGCTTACAGAAGTCCTTGAAGTCGTTGATCGTGTTGGACATAAAGGTAATCTGTGAGATGGCCTCGCTAGCCGCATCTACGACACAGCCCTTGTCCACGTGGTCACTATCACAGGCACTCTGGAGGTCCTGCATAAGCAGGGCCATGATGTTTAAAGGAGTACGCCACTGATGCGCTATCATTGTTATCATCTCACCCATGGCGGCCAACTTCGCCTGCTGGGTCATGAGTTCCTCGTGCATCCTGCGTTTTTTGACCTCATGTTGCACACGCCTCTCAAGGTCGGAGTTGATCTCTTTCAACTGCTCGGACTTCTCCTGCAACCTCTCCTTTGACCGTATCAGCTCCGTGATATCACGCGAGATACCTATCGTTCCTATTATCGCACCACCGGCATCGTACAACGGTATCTTGGTGACGGAATTATAGACCTCCGTACCATCCATGTGGGTGACTCGTTCCACCTTGTTGGTTATCGGGGTGCCTGTATGGATTATCTGTTCGTCATCCAGGCAGGCCTTGGTTGCCTGTTCCATGGACATGAAGTCAAAGTCGGTCTTGCCTATCATATCATCTGACGTGGTGCCGGAGTGATCGGCCTTGGCCTTGTTTACCATTATGAATTTGTTTTTGGCATCCTTGAAGTAAATGGAATCCGGGATGTTGTCCATCAGCACCTGTAACAGCCTCAGTTCCGAATGCAACAGAAGGGAGTCATCTTTAAAGCCTACCACGGTAAAAAATCCCCCTTTGCCACCCCACACACCGGACAATGCCAGGTTCCAGGCAATGCCTCAAAGGCTACACCGGCTGAGATGCCATGCGCCTCATCACCACGTAAGGGGTCATAGATGTACCCGCAAACTGCACAGACATACTTTCTTGTCATCGCCACCTAGTTAGGTACGTATACTGTCAGGGCCTTATACGTCAGGGTGCTTGGGTCCATAATACCCTTGGCAGTCGTATCCACGCCAAAATATATATAATAGTACCCCGTGGGCAGTCCTGATGCGCTTAACAGCCGTGTGGACTGCAGGTCAAACAGGGCGCCTTTATATGCAGGTCTTACGTCAAATGCGTATTTAGCCGGTAACCACTGATTTGGATACAGATAGTAGTATATCCCAAATGGTGTAACGGCATAGGCCCACCATTCTGCCATAACCCCTTTTTTGCTGCCCGGGTCGAGGCTTACGTCAACGTCAAGCGTATCGCTTGATTTAATTGTGACGGTACCCTCGGCGCCATTGCCTGTAATAATCGGTTTGATCGCACCGGTGTCGCCCTCTTCGGTTACGGTGAACGTCTCGCCGGATATCTTGATGGCGCCTGTCCTGCTTGTTGACGCCGTATTAGGAGAGGCCGAGTACGTAACCGTACCATCTCCGGAGCCGGTTGAACCAGCCGTGATACTCAACCACGATGCCTCCGATGTAGCAATCCACCCACAACCCCCTTGAGAGGTAACAGCGATTGTCCCGCTGCCGCCCTGTGCCGACATAACCTGATTGGCAGGCGATATGGCGTAGGTGCAGCCGGATGACGGATACAAGGACGCTATGCCATCCATATCGTCTTGGTCCAGCGTTCTTTTTTTGGTCTCCAGTTTTGAGGCATACCCGTACATGGTTTTCTCCGAATCGACTGTCGGGTCGTACAGGTCCTTGAGGCTCAGGCAGTGACCAAGCTCGTGTGTGGCTATATTTTGCAAGTCGTAGGAGTTTTGGGTCAGGTCGGAGCTGTAGAGGTATCTGGTGTTAAAGTTTATGTCGTCGTCAAATATCTCTCCCGTTTGGGTATCATACCAAACGCTGTTGACAGCCAGAGACCCCCTGGTGGTATCCAGGTTAAAACAGACATTGTTTACACCGTCGTTGTCGCCACAGTTGGTGGCGGTGGTGGCGCCGGCATAGATGAACCTAAAGGAGGTCGTTGTCACGCTGTTCCATGTCTGCATCCCTGCCGTGATTGCCTCAAGCGACCCCGTTGGGCCTCCCGTGGCGTTGACGTACAACATGACGCTGGGTTGTTTCTGCTTCAGTATAGCCCCGCCGGAGGTCTTATTCACTCCAAAGGCAAGGACATTGGAACTCCAGAGCACGCAGAGGCACAAAAACAGCGCCCTAAGTCTTATCATGCTTCTTGACACCTCTGATCTTCTTGATAAGCGTACTTATGGGGATATTGTTGTCTATAACCGCCGGATCACCCTCTATGTAATCCATCTCCTTGGTGGCTATGCCGTCTTTTACAGTATACTTACCCTGCTTTTCGCCGTGTACGAGGAACACATTTTCATTGACCTTGCCTGCTTTGGTCTTAAGAAAGACGATTACATCCTCCCCCTTGACCACGGAGACGACATCCCTCAACTGCAGGGTCAGGTCACCCACGGTGCCGCCTTCGTACTCAAGGGCCACGGTCTTTGCGGTAAAATTCCCTCTGATCACCTGTGTAACTTTTAGGTGTGCCCTGGTGATGATAGTGCCGGCCTTCTGGTCCCACACGGATTGTGTCTGTTCCACTACGCCTCTTAAAATCACGTCAGAGGCCATTACCAGGTCGTCCGTACTGACGGCGACAGTCCCTGATACGGGCGCGGCACCCAACATCATTGCCACTATAACTGCCGCCATACAATAAGCAAAAAATCCTTTTAACTTCATTAATCTTATCCTCCTTAATTTATATGAGATTTTTAAAGTCACTTCAAATCGTACATGCCTTCCATACGTCTATAAGAATTCTTTTATCAGCTCATGAGCGTCATGCGTGGACGTGTTGTATTGTCTTTTCACAAAGGCGAGTTCCCTGCCGGTGTTTTCAAGCCTGGACATGAGTTTCTGTATTATAAAGATTAATATGGTCAGGGAGGCCTTGGGGTGGTTCTTTACAAATTCGATGAAGGCGTTTTTATCAAATCTGATCAGCAGCGACGTAACCTCGGCGGTTACATTGGCTGTTCTCTTGCCGCTTTCAAAGACGCAAGATTCACCAAAGACGTCGTTCTTATCGATGGTGCTCAGGTATGCCTCCTCATCGTTCTTTTCGGGGTTGGTCTTGGTGACCCGTAGCGCACCCGATACAACGCAGTAAAAACAATCCGCCGCTTCTCCCTCGATGACGATTCTGGTATCGGGGGCATATTCCTCGATCTCGGCTATGTAGGCCAGGGATTCCAGTGCACTCTCGTTGAGATACTTAAACAGTACGACATGTTTGAGCATTTCGGCGATCTGCTGGTGCTTTTCTATGACCCGCTCGTATATCTTCAGCTCGGTCCTCATGACCTCTTCCGATATCTTACCGAGCATCACGAGCGTGTTGCCGATGAACGGTTTTTGGTCTTCTATGTAATACCGTACCCGATTTGCATCCTCCTGGGACATGAAATTCTTCTTTATGGCCATCTCCTCAAATGTGAAATCGGAGTCTGCTTGCAGTGTCAGGACCTGGAACACCTGCCTCATATCAAGGAATCCAAGTTCTATGGCGACCTTTTCAAAAGGCTGTATCTTCTTCTTTTGGTACTGCAGGGCCTCCAGGACGTCCTCTACCTTGACAAGTTCCCTGTCTATCAGATATTTGCCAAAAAAGTAATTCTTACTCAGCTTCGTAGTCCTCCACTATAAAATTTTCTCTCTAAGCCGTCTTAATGATATCAATAACATCCGAAAATAGTCAAGAGACCCCACAAGATGGGTGCATAAGAAAGTCATGTGTTGCTGCGTCAAAGAAAAGAATGGGGACTCCGTCCCCTAAACCCCTGCAAAGA
>JADGAE010000123.1 GCA_015232165.1 Nitrospirota bacterium | reverse complement strand
ATAAACAAGATAACGTCCTGTGGGTACGGACAGACTCAATCGGTGACAACATCCTTGCATCGTCCATGCTGCCGCATATAAGAAAGAGATACCCCGCTGCCGTCATAACAGTCCTGTGCCAGGGACACGTTGCCGAACTCTATGAGTACTGCCCTGAGATTGACGGCATCATTACATTTGACAAAAAGACGGCCTATGCCGACGACGGGTATAGAAACGACCTGCTCGAAAAACTCCGCCTGCTTGGACCGGAGATAGCCTTGAACCCAGTCTTTTCACGAGAACCCCTTACCGACATACTTACCATTGGCAGCATGGCCACAGAGAGGATTGCCTTCAACGGAGACTTTGCCAACGGCATGAACCAACACCTGAGACAAACCAACAACCCGCTATACACAAAACTAATCCACACCGGTTGTCAGCAGCGCACCGAAATATACAGACACTGGGAGTTCTTAAGAAGCATCGGTGTTGATGTTACCGAGGATGCGCTGAAACCGCTCCTGTGGCTTTGTCGGGAGGACGAGGCATTTGCCGATGCCTTCTTTGAGGAAAATACGCTAAGGCCGCAAGAGACTATCGCGCTTTTTCCGTGGGCAAAAAACCGCCATAATATATACAATGGCTATGCACGGGTACTTGAGCATTTTAAGGACTACCACTGTGTGATCGTTGGAGGTCGTGATGCCTCTGATGCCGCCCGTGCCATAAAGGCAAAACTGCCATACTGCCATGACCTCACCGGTAAGACAACGCTGCGTCAGAGTGCATCGATAATTGGCAAGAGCCGTATATACCTTGGAGCGGACTCCTCCGGAGCACACATGGCCTCAGCCCTTGGGGTTGCAAACGTGGTAGTGCTTGGCGGCGGACATTTTGGACGCTTCATCCCATACAGCGCCTTAACGACGTCTGTGTGTCTACCTCTTGAGTGTTATGGATGCAACTGGAACTGTCCGTATCCGTCAACCTATTGTGTGGAGGATATATCCCTGGAGGCTGTTGTACAGACCATGAAAATAGCCTTGTCCACGGCGGATGCTCAACCGATAAGACCACGGATTGTAGTTGACAATACGGAGAGTGGAAATAGAGAACCGACCAAGCCCCGGTGGAGATGGTCTGACAGTTTTCTTACCTTGACAGATGTCGAGGTCATACGCTACCCTGCCAACTCCCCTTGCCCACCCTCACCTCCCAAATCCTCCCCTAACAATTGGTATCAAGGAATGGGGATTCAATATGTGGAGTTTCCCATTGTGAGCGTCCTGGTTTCCACGTACAACTCGGAGGAGTTTATGCGCGAGTGCCTGGAAGACCTTCAGGGGCAGACCATCGCCCGGGACATGGAGGTCATTGTCGTAGACGCTGCATCCCCGCAGGATGAACGGACGATAGTGCAGGAGTATCAGCGTCGGTACACAAACATCACCTATGTCAGAACCGGTACCAGGATCAGTGTCTATGCCGCGTGGAACATGGCAATAAAGATGGCTCGCGGACAATACATCACAACCTTCAGCACAAACGACCGCCTGCGGAGGGATGCCTGCGAGATCCTGGCCGGATATCTCAACGATACCCCGGACTGTATGCTCGTCTATGGAGACTCTTATCTCACGGAGGTCCCCCACCAGAGCTTTGACGCCCACCACTGTCACGACCTCTACAGATGGCCTGAATTCCGCTACGAAGACCTCCTGTACAACTGCATGATAGGGCCGCATCCCATGTGGCGACGGCAAGTACATGACGACATTGGATACTTCGATGACCGATATGAGTCCCTTGGGGACCAGGATTTTTGGCTGCGTCTGGGGGAGAGATACGAAATACACCACCTACCGGAGGTCACCGGCCTGTACTGGGTCACCCCCGATGCACTCTCCCGCAAGGGACAGTTGCCGGCCCGGGAACACCTCGAAATCCGCATGTGTTATCAACAACGCTATATCGACAGATTAAAACGGACGGTCACGGTCAACAACCTCTTTAACAAGCGCCCTCTGTACATCTGGGGGGCCGGCCATGCAGGGGAGTTGACACTTAACATGCTACTGAACTCAGGCATCCAAGTAGACGGTTTCATAGACGGTGATCCCAACAAGTGTGGCAAAAGCTCGGCGGGCCTGACAATACACAAGCCATCACACATACAGGTGCTGACCCGGGCCAACAGACGCCCTTTCATAGTGATTGCCTCCATGTATGCACACCAAATAAGACCTTTCCTGCTCACCATGGGGCTCAAGGACAGACAAGACTTCTGGACAAACATCCACACGTTCTGGGCACTTAAGGGGCTTACAGAGAAACGATGATGACCGGGATAAAAGGAGGCAAGGTGGCTTCTTTAGTGGCCGTGGTGTCTCACCCCATCCGCCACACTTCTTTTACCCTCCTTCCCTCTTGCCGACCTCTATTGTAAAGACCGCACCATCTGCGTCGTTGTCAACGCAGAGCCTGCCGCCCATGTTTTCCTCTATGATGACCCGCGACAGATACAGACCAATCCCGGTACCATGCCCTTCCCCCTTGGTTGTAAAGTAGGGTTCAAACAGTCTGTCCTTGACGTCGTCGGGGATGCCTCCGCCGTTGTCCTTGATCTCTATGCTTACAACGGCATTGTCTCTGCGTATGTCTATTGAGATTAACCCATCATGTGTACCCTTGTGCTCCCTGACTTCCAGTATGGCGTCTCTTGCGTTGTTTATGATGTTGAGTATCACCTGCATAAACTCATTCCGGTAGCCGGTTATGGTTATCTCTTCTTCACCCTTGATCCCGACGCTAATGTTATGGGTATAGAACAGCGTCTGGACAATATCCATGACCTGTTTAATTGCCCCAACAATGCTAAACTCAGCCTTTTCCTTTGAGGGCTTGAAAAAGTTCCTGAAGTCATCGATCGTCTGTGCCATAAAGTTGATCTGTTTAACGGCGTCACTGGTAAAATTATCAAGGTAGACCTTGTTTAGTTCGCCATATTCATATGCGTCAATGACATCCTGGATCATCAGCCCAAGACCATTTAGGGGTTGACGCCACTGGTGTGCTATTGCCCCGATCATCTCGCCCATGGCGGCCATCTTGGACTGTTGAACCAACATCTGTTGTTGCCGGAGATTTTCCCTGATCCCGTCTTCGACCTTTTTCTCCAGGGATTTTTGCAGCGCCTTTAACTCGGATATATCCCGCTGGATTGTGATAAACCCCCCGACCTTACCTCCGACTTCAAATACCGGAGCAACGGTGAGCTGGACGTCATACAGCGAACCATCCTTGCGCTTGTCTGTAACCTCACCATTCCATATCTCACCACCGAGTATGGTATACCAGAGTTCCTTGTAGAGGTCGTCGCTGTTGAGCCCGTTCTTTAACAAATTCGATTTCTTGCCGATGACCTCAACTGCCTCATAACCGGTTAATTTCGTAAATGATGGATTTACATATTCAACCACGCCGGAGGTATCCGTTATGATGACGGATTCTCCCGCCGACTCCACACTCCTGATAAGGCGGCGCATCCGCTCCTGTTCAGCCCTCTGCCGTGTGGTATCCTTGATCATCATCACATAACCGACCAGGGTCGTCTGTTCGTCCCATATGCCGCTGACCCTGGCCTCGATAAAGTGCACGCCATCCTCCTTTTTCAGTTGGAACGCAAAGGTCGAGGTCTCCGTATTTTTAAGCCTCTCCAGTGTTGGTCTAAACCTTGGCGGGTCTACATTTGCCCGCTCGTGCATATGCGTGACAGTCTTGCCCAGGACCTCGTCTCTCTTGAATCCCAACAGACGTTCCGCCTCCTGATTGTAATACTTTATATACAAATCCACATCGGTTGCTATTATCCCCATATCCGTAGAGGAATTGAGTATGCAGTCGAGATAGATGGACTTTTCACGGCTCATTTGCTCCGCCCGTTGACGAACGCTTATCTGTGCCAGCATGGGCTTGAAGCAGAATATGTATAGAAGCGGGTTTACTATAATTACCAACAGGATGCCGTCTATGAAAGTGCCTATAAATCCAGGCATAGGTGGTAACACATAGTTTAAAAGCATCATGATCGATATCTCTGTGGCAAACAGGGCAACAACCATGATCGTAACGAGCCTGGCAACCGTATGCTTGTCCTGGTCTTCGTTATAGCGCCGGCCTTCTTGCGCCTTTGAACGCAGACTGATAGCGATGATCGTCAACAGATAAACAAACGCCATTACAAAGAGCATGACGTAAGAACGGCTGATAAGGTTGTCAACGGACGCCTTTTTGCCTGTAACGTCATAGTATACCTCAAATACCCCAACGACCTTACCGTCCCTTATAACCGGCACATATGTCTCTATCACGTCGGAGCCGTACTTCTGGCTCTCCAGGGAATCTCTGCCTTTTTTGACAAGCTTGGTATAGACCCCTCCATGCAAGACGGTGTCTCTAAAATACCCGGCCGTGTTTATCTTTCCAACGTCCTCAGCAACAGTAGAGAACAGCGCCTTGCCCTCTATTGAAAACAGCTTTACCTTGACGATGTTGAAGTCCTCCATTAACTCCAGAACTTGGGCGGAGAAGCCATCCGGTAAGGACTCGCTTGACTGCACGTGCCCTTGCAGAGGCAGCAGGGATGACATGTGTCTGGCAACGCGCACCGCCTCATCTTCCGTGTTTTTTACCATGAGGTTTATAAACGCAGGGTAGACCAGAAAAACGTCCGCCAGGGGTAAGACAATAAATATCGACAAGGCTATAATCAATACAGCTCTATACGCGCTTTTCTTATTCATCGTTAATATATTTTACAACATTGCATTGAAAAATTTTTTAGAAAAGTGTAGAATAAACATTCGCGAACAAAAAAAACATAAAAGGAGAAACACATGAAACGATTTACGTCAGTTGCATTAGCGGTAGTACTTCTGCTTTGCGTAAGCTCCATGAGCTACGGTGGTGAGCAAGCAGCCCACTGGGGTTACGAGGGTAAGGAAGGACCAGAACACTGGGGGGACTTCTCCGAGGTTTGCAAAATAGGCAAGAATCAATCCCCCGTAGACCTCCCCAAAGAGGTAAAGACCCCGGTCAAGAGCATAGGCTTCAACTACAAGCCCGGCTCCATAAAGACCCTCAACAACGGCCACACGATCCAGGTCAACGTCGCCCCGGGAAGCACCGTAACCATCGATGGCAAGAAGTACGGCCTACTCCAATACCACTTCCACAGCCCAAGTGAGCACGTTGTGGGTGGAATGCCCTACGAGATGGAGGTTCACCTCGTGCATAAAAACGACAAGGGCGAACTGGCCGTAGTGGGCGTATTTATGAAGGAAGGCAAGGAGAACCCCGTAGTCAAGGCCATATGGGCCAACCTCCCGGACAAGGTCGGAGTGGAAAAGCCGGTAGAAGGCATTAAGTTCAACCCTGCAGACCTCCTCCCGGCAGACTATACACTGTATCGCTACAGCGGTTCGTTAACAACGCCCCCATGCAGCGAAAAGGTAACCTGGAACGTGCTCAAGGCCCACATTGAGGTCTCAAAGGAACAGAAGGATAAGTTCCTGTCTGTAATCGGCAAAAACGCCAGGCCCGTCCAACCAGTCAACGACCGCACCATCGAATAAGATAAAGAAGAAGAGTAGAGAGAAGGAGGGCGGTTTGTGCGGGGGTGCCACAACCCTCTCCTCAAACCTCACATGAGAAAGGGTGGCATGAGAAAGGGTGGGTGGTGCATACCGGCCACAAAGAAGCCACCTTGACGGGATGGCCTCAAAAGGGAACGGAATTACTCAGTGCGGAAACAGCTTCATCAACACGGCTATGGCTGCAATACCCGCAGCCATGATAGTGCCTAACCGGATAGACAGGCGTAGCTCAAGCTCTTTCATGTCGCGTCTAAGCAAGTCCATGTCCTGTTTAAACGCAACTTCAAGCTCTTTCAAGTCCTGTTTAAACGCAACTTCAAGCTCTTTCATATCCCGTTTAAGCGCAACTTCAAGCTCTTTCATATCCCGTTTAAGCGCAACTTCAAGCTCTTTCA
>JADGAE010000122.1:2360-6125 GCA_015232165.1 Nitrospirota bacterium | reverse complement strand
CTTGACCCCATTATTTCACACTCAATTATCATGCCTGAAAAAACCTGTGTCATTCCAGTATACATATCATCACAGGATTTTTTACAGCAAGAGTTAATTTTTAATCTTTGTGACAATCTTGGTTGCCAGCTCGTCACTGACCGCCCCGTATACGCCCAAAATGGCATCACCGGCGAGGATCAAAAACCAATCGCCCTCGTACTTGTCCGATACCTTATAATAAATCATTCCGGCAACTGCCGATTTTTCGTATTTGATGCCCGACTTCTCAAAGTATGCCATAAAGGCCAAAACAAGCTTATCGATAACATCCTTCTTGCCGGTTGTCAGGGCTACTTGAATCTCCTTGCCGTCTATGTCGTACCGGCGCTCTATGACGTTGTGGACGAAGTCCAGTCCGCGGTAGTTTTCCTTGAAATAGGACGTAGAAACGACCTTTCCGATATTTGGTAGCCCGTCAAACAGCGAAAAAGCCTCGGCCTTCACACCAAGGGTGTCGTTGACGGCCTCCGCAAGGGTCAAAACCTCTGGTTGTTCCTTAAAGGTCGTGATGTGGACGTAGTATGAGCCGGCAAAAAAGCTCACACCATTTTCGGTCTTATAGCCCATCAGACCGACCTTCACCTCGTTGTTGCCGTAACCGGCCCCGTCCATGAGGACTCCAAAGGCGTGTTCGGGCCGGCCCATTGCATAGACGTCTACCACTACATCGGGTGACTGTCCTGCCGCGGACCCCTTCCTTGCGTATTCGGCTACGTATAGTGTCACAAAGCCGTTGTTGATGAGGTACTCGGCATGACCATTGACGTACTCAAAGAGGTTGTCCTTGCTGAAAGTGCGCACCCGGCCTTTGAGCAGGAACTCGCCGCTCTCACGTGGAAGGTTTATGGCGTGAGGCTCTTCCGAAGCCCCGGTGGACTTGAAATCCATCAACCCCGGGTCATATCTCTGACCGGTTATGTAGATGGTCAGCCCTATGACCGGCAGGAGGGCAATAATCAAAAGCCTGTATACAATGGTAGTCTTAGGCATATCCGTAGTCGGGTGCCGTGTCAAAGTAGTTGTTCCCGTGCTCTACTGCCCTTGTCATGCCTGATTTCAAAAAGTCACGTCTCTTCATGGTTGTCTCTTTTTTTTTGTATAAAGATATAATAACCGTCCTTGCAATAAAAAAGCCACCGGCAATTGCGTTTGACCGGCAGGTGAAAAATATGCTAATATTACTCAATTGTATTGTAAATTCAAACAAACAGGTGGAACTTTTATATGGGTCTTTAATGCCGGAAGCTATGTCGTCTTTCTCCTTAAACAGATAGAGACATGGGGTTTGGATTCAGGGACAAAGGCGCAACTGCGGGCATTGCACAGGTGAGCAATCACATGCACTATCTGAGACTAGGTGCCTCACTCTACGTCCCGGCAACACATTTGGACATCGCGGAGGTGGCGACGGCACGCAAGTATCCTCGACTGAAGTCCGTCATCTTCGATACCGAGGACTCCGTCGCCGCAGACGACCTCCGGTTTGCTTACGACAACCTGCAGCAGATGCTCCACAGGCTCGGCGACAGCCAAAGGCGTGTGCCGTTGATCTTTATAAGGGTGCGCAACGAGTTTGAGTTACCGAGGCTGTTCGATCTCAAGGGCATTGAATTGATCGATGGCTTGGTGCTGCCCAAATTCTGCCGCTCCAACATGGAGCAGTACATGATGGTTGATATCGGAGATAAGTTCTACATGCCCGTGCTTGAGAGAGACGTATTTACGACAGAGGCGCTCCAACACATCAGAGACTTCCTCCTCAACTACAGAGACAAGGTCTTGTCCCTCAGGATAGGGGCCAACGACATGCTCTCCAGTATGGGCATGAGGAGAGACCCGACGATGACCATATACGACATTAGGGTAATAGACCTTGCAATTGCCAACATAGTGTTGACGTTTAAGCCATGCGGGTTTAACATAACCGGCCCGGTGTGGGAGTCTTTTTCCCAAAAGAGTAAGAACCACTTGCAACAAGAGGTAGCCCTCGATCTTGCAAACGGCCTCTTTGGAAAGACCGTCATCCATCCCTGGCAGGTTGATGTCGTTGAGGAGGTCTACAAGGTTGACCGGCAGGAGTATGCCGCGGCATTAAAGATACTAGACCCTGACAGCCCTCCGGTATTTAAGATGTTTGACAGGTTCCACGAAAAAGCCACGCACACCAACTGGGCCAGGACTATCATCGAACGAGCGAGGATATATGACCTCAGAGACTGACAACTCACACAACGCCTCACCGCAAACAATGGTCTTTCTCGACCTTGATGACACCATCTTTCAGACCCTGCGAAAAAACCCCCAAGGCATACATCCGGCCACAGGCACGTCCTTTATGACGGAGGCACAGAGGTGCTTTTTTGATATCCTCCTCTCTGCCGCGGATGTCATGGTAGTCCCCGTCACGGCGCGGGATGCCACACAGTATGGCAGGACGTTCCTGAGCGGACACCCGCGTATAACGGTCTCAGCCCTCTACTACTGCGGACTGATAACAACACACGGCCTGCGCGATAACCGATGGCACAATCACATGGAGTCCCTATACCGGTTGCTGACCCCGTCCATACGGGATACATATGAGAGGGTGGCAAGGCTTATCAACAGCTCCAGTTTCAAACTATATAACGTCGATGACTATTACGTAACCCTCAAGCACACAAACACCTCCGACGGCAACTATATTGAGATGCTCCAGGGGCTTGTGCAAAAACTGGCATATGTGGTTGAAGGAGGTGGTTACAACATCTACCACAATGACAACAACGTATCGCTGGTGCCGACCTTCCTGGACAAGAAACACGCCATTGACTACCTCGTGCAGCGCTATCAACCCAGGTTGACCATTGGAGTTGGCGACGGCCTCAGCGACCTGGGCTTTATGACCCGGTGTGACTATGGGATATTCCCAGGCAGGTCTCAGATAGGCAGGTTGCTTGTTGGGCAGTCGTCGTTGGATATCTCTGGCAGTTGCGAACAGCCTACATAGCTTCGATAGCCTCGTTGAATTCCTCGGGGAGTTGTACGGTACCGCTTGAGTCCGTTAATCCGCCGGCTAACAGCTCAATGGCCATGAAGGCATTGTCCGGCACACCACTGAAGGAAGGCTTCACGTGCCAATTGCCGGCCGGCTTAAAGCCAAACCTCGGATAATAGCTCGGATGTCCAAAGACTATTACCGACTTATGCCCCAGCGTTGCAGCTATGGATAATCCTTCTTCTATCAATCTCTTGCCAATGCCTTTACGCTGAAAATCGGGAGCGACTGCAATTGGAGCAAGGGAGAGAGAAAGGGCATCGGGTCGCTCACAATCAGACCTAATCACAACGGGAAAAAACAATGCATGTCCAACAACACTGTCACCTACAACGGCAACCAGAGAGAGGTCAGGTATAAACACGGCATTTTGTCTGAGCCTCTCAATCAGTGTTGATTCCTTGTCCTTGCCAAACTCCTTTTCAAAGGCAGCCTTGACAACCCGTTTAACATCGGGATAGTCATCCCTTGTTTCCTTTCTTACCTTTATTATCAAGTATATGTCCTCCTTATTATTTAGCATTAAAATAGTATCATACGCAATTACTTTACCATATTGGAGACCTATAATAGCAACAGAGATTGGCGGTATATCCCACAAGATACCTTTTCCCTGTAAATCCTTTAATCCGTATATAGCGCGTTTCGATTGGATTAACTACAAAATTCACGGCACTTTAATGGGG
>JADGAE010000122.1:971-2287 GCA_015232165.1 Nitrospirota bacterium | reverse complement strand
TTGCAGGGGTTTAGGGGACGGAGTCCCCATTCTTTTCTTTGACGCAGCAACCCAAATTAATGACTTTTTGTTATAATATAAGCAACGATGATAAAGACTTTTAAGATAGAACCGTCTGTTGCAAGGATAGTTGACAAGTCCACCTTGTTGAAGGTATTGAACTATATAGACTCCGGGCTGATCAAGACGCCCTGTCTTGTGGTCAATGGCGAGAGGGTCATAAGGAATCTCAGTCTTCTTGGCAGCAGGATAAGAAACAGCAGGGTTTTTTATGCGGTCAAGGCAAATCCATCCATTGAGGTCTTGAGACTTATAGATAGCCTCGGTGGTGGGTTTGAGATATCCTCGGAGGGGGAGCTGCGAGTGCTGGCACAATTGGGAGTCAGGCCGGAGCGGATCATATCGTCCAATCCGGTCAAGACGATGGCGTTTATCAGACAGGCGGCTGACTATGGCATAAGGCACTATGCCTTTGACTCCGGTACGGAGATCGAGAAACTGGTTCGTTACTGCGGTGGCAGCAGGGTTTACGTTCGACTTTCCATTCCCAATGAGGGCAGTGAGTGGCCCCTGAGCAAGAAGTTTGGGGTTGAGATGGATGATGCGTTTGAGTTGTTGCTGGAGGCAGGCAGGCAGGGGTTGGAGCCGTGCGGCATTACCTTTCATGTGGGTTCGCAGTGCAACAACATCTACAACTGGAACATAGCCCTTGATAAGGCGAAGTTGCTGTATACCAGGGCACGGGAGGCCGGCATAGCCCTGTCGCTATTGAACATTGGCGGCGGGTATCCGGTCAAGTACACCAGGGATGCCTTGGCCATTGACACCATCGAGAGGCACATCGATGCCCTTATCAGGGAGCGGTTTGCCGATGAGTTGGAGGTCTTTATCGAGCCTGGAAGGGTGGTCGTAGGGGATGCGGGTATTATCGTAGCCGGTGTTACGGGGAAGGCGGACAGGCCTGACGGCAAGTGGCTCTATATCGACGTTGGGGTCTTTAACGGTCTGATGGAGAGCGTTGGCGGGATCAGGTATACGTATGTGGTTGAGACAACCACCGATACCGGCGGAGTAACAAACTGGATACTGGCCGGACCAAGCTGTGACAGCTTTGACGTGATCGATAGAAACGTCTCACTTGCAGAACCCCGGGTGGGAGATATCCTGCTAATCCTCTCGGCGGGGGCATATACCACTTCTTATGCCTCGGAGTTTAACGGTTGTACCATACCGGATACTATTATAGTATAAGTGATTTTATTAATTTCAGGAGGACACGTTTGTGATCAAATTTATTGAGCAGGAGCCTTACTCTG
>JADGAE010000122.1:0-833 GCA_015232165.1 Nitrospirota bacterium | reverse complement strand
GGATGAGTTCTTCTACCACGAGATGCTGACCCACGTTGGGATGTATGCCCACCCCCACCCCAAACGGGTTGTGGTCATCGGGGGCGGAGATGGCGGGATCGTGCGTGAGGTGCTTAAGCACAAGGGTGTTGAGAAGGTATACTTTATTGAAATCGACGAGATGGTTATCGACGTGTCAAAGAAATATTTCCCGGACGTTGCCGTTGCCGTGGATGACCCCAGGGTGGAGATCAAGACGATGGATGGTGCCGAGTTTATCAAGGGTGTTTCAAACATAGACATAGTGATTGTGGATTCCACCGACATTATCGGCTTTGCCAGGACGCTGTTTACGAAGGAATTTTTTCTGGCCGTGTCCAACTGTATGGGGCGGGAGGGCATCTTTGTCACCCACACGGAGTCTCTCCACTTGCACAAGGACATAGTCATCGAAATGCAGGAGGAGCTTCGGGGAGTGTTCCCGGTAGTTGACCTGTACACTATGGCTATAGCTACGTATCCAGGCAACTGGTGGGCATTTGCTATAGGGTCAAAGGAGCTCAACCCACGGCAGTGCAGACGGCCATTCGATATCAGCACCAAGTACTACGACCAGGAGATACATGTACAGGCATTCCTGACTCAAGGCTTCTATAAAAAGCTCCTAAACCGCCAATTGCAGTGGTAAATCGGCTCACCAACGAGGGGGGTAATCCCCTCCCTCACCTAATATTTCTTACATGCCAAAAATTTTTTTCAACACTGATAATTTTTCTCTTGACAAGGACACATATATATGATAGTATATAAATACTCTCCTTTACTTCACACCTCCTCGGACAACAGGCCATGTC
>JADGAE010000121.1 GCA_015232165.1 Nitrospirota bacterium | reverse complement strand
TTTTCAGCAGCATGTCAAGGTCGAGGATCGAGGAGACGCGGTTGGATACCTCTATGATGGCGGTTATCTTGGTTATGATCCCCGCTATCTTTTCGATTAAATCGTCCCGTCCTTGCGTGCTTACGGAGCCGAGGATCAGTTTGACGTCGCTCTGCCTCAGCCCGTAGCTAAATATCTGCTTTACAATGTCGCCTGAAGTATCCATAATCTTAAAGAAGCCTTTTTTTGCAATGAGCGTACAACATAGCGTTTAACTTCAACGTATCTGACGCCATTTGTTCTTCTAAATAGTTTCATACCATCAACTCGTATCATTCTACACTCCTGATGATGGTTTTTGCAAACTCCCGCGCACGGTGGGTACATAGGCAAGTCATGGGTAATGGATTCCTGCTTGCGCAGGAATGACCCCTGTTCGAGCCAAGGGCAGGCACATATTGGTGCAAAATGCCATTTTCTGTCATTCCCGTGAAACATGTCCCTGGCTTGAACAGGGAACGGGAATCCATTTTCAAAAACCGCATAAACTCCTGTTTAGGAAAAAGTGCAAAGGCAGATTTGACAATAACTCCAAAACACCCACCACTTTCTTATGCGCCCCCGAAAACGACAGCGATTGACATTTTCAATCACGGTGATGTAAACTGTGTAGAGTGTAGAGTGTAGAGTGTAGAGCGTAGAGCGTAGAGCCTCATTTTCCCTCTGTCTGAGGATGTGTGGCCGCGCGATGTGTAGATAAAAAGGAGGTTTATGTCATGAACTGGTTTAAAAACTTAAGGATGAGTGCAAAGCTTATAGGCAGCTTTGTGATTGTTGCATGTATAACGGTGGTAGTAGGGACATTCAGCATAATCAATATGCACAAGATAGATGATGCAGACACGTTCTTGTATGAGAAGATGACGGTACCGCTAGGCCAACTTGCTGAAATAACCGAGAGCTTTCAAAGAGTAAGGATAAATCTCAGGGATTTTGTGGAGTCAAAAACAGAGGCAGATAGAGATGAAGCTCTTAAAAAAATAAGTGAATTGAGAGACAAGGTAAGAAAAAAATGCGATGAGTTTGAAAAGACGATAGTTACGGATGAAGGAAGAAAGATGTTTGAGCACTTTGTAGAGACTCGAAAGGCATATGGTAAAGTAATAGATAGAGTCGTAGAGCTTGACAAGGCAGGCAAAGACGCAGAGGCCTTAGAGCTAATGCACAATGAAGGTAAAAAGGCGGCCCTGACAGAGCAGGCTGCAATAGATGCCCTCAAGGAAAGAAAGCTGACACAGGCGAAAGAGACATCCAATGCAAACACGGCTCTTACCGATAAGACTACAACCCTGATAATTGCCATAACCGCAACAGGATTTATAATCGCCATACTTTTGGGCATATTCATATCGGGCTCAATAAGCAATCCCTTGAAGGAGACTGTTGTCGCAGCCGAGGCGATCTCAAATGGCGATCTCACAGCGCAGATAGAGATGAACAGGAAGGATGAGATCGGACAGCTTGCTGGGGCGATGAGCACGATGATCAAGAGATTACGTGACGTCATCTCGGAGGTAATGATTGCGGCCAGGCAGGTGTCCTCAGGTAGCGGGCAGCTCAGCGCCACGGCACAGCAGATATCCGAGGGGTCTACGGAACAGGCCGCGTCGGTAGAAGAGGTGTCGTCGTCAATGGAGCAGATGGCGGCAAACATAAAGCAGAACGCGGACAACTCCCATGAGACCGAAAAGATAGCCGCCAAGTCCTCACAGGATGCACGGGAAAGCGGCTCAGTCGTCTCGGATGCGGTCGGCGCTATGAAGGAGATAGCCGGCAAGATATCTATTATCGAGGAAATTGCGCGACAGACCAACCTCCTGGCATTAAATGCGGCAATTGAGGCGGCCAGGGCAGGTGAACATGGCAAGGGCTTTGCCGTTGTAGCGGCGGAGGTGAGAAAGCTCGCCGAACGCAGTCAGAAGGCGGCCGGTGAGATAGGCCACCTGTCCACGACCACGGTTGACAAGGCGGAACAAGCGGGCGGTATGCTGGGCAAGCTAGTCCCCGATATACAAAAGACGGCAGAGCTGGTCCAGGAGATAAGCGCCGCAAGCAATGAGCAGAATTCAGGGGCAGACCAGATAAACAAGGCCATCCAGCAACTGGACCAGGTGATCCAGCAAAACGCCTCCGCTTCCGAAGAAATGGCATCCACGGCAGAGGAGCTATCCGCGCAGGCCGAACAACTGCAATCGGCCATCTCATTCTTCAGGCTGGACCAGGGGTTTGGCGGCAAGAGAGACATGCAGCAATCGGTTCCAAAGGCGGCTGTAAAGCCCAGACAACTGGCTCATGTAGCTCATATAGCGCCCAAAAAGTCTAATGCACCTAAGAAAGCCTCCAGAAGTACCGATATAGACCTGGCGGAAGAAAAACATGGTTCGGATGCAGACTTTGAAAAGTTCTAAGATGCAACGAAATAAACCTTAATTGATAGTCACTCCCTCCCCTAAACCTCAGGAGCATGGACTACCTCACTCACCTTACGCACAGGGCACAAGAAGAGGGAAAGAAAGGGGCGACTCCGCTCGCACAGCGACGTTACCGCGCCCCCTTCAGAACCCCCCGCAAGGGGACCAGTCCCCTTGACCCCATAATGGCGTGGCCACAGTACACGTTTTACACTGTGATTTAAACAGCTATATATTTTTTTGTTTCTCTGCGTAACATGAGTACCTCATTGAGTATGTCGTCCTTCAATTGGGGTTTAGGCGCATCCACCGTAACCAAAAAACAGGCTTATCTATCACCTCAGGATATCACCTTTATAGGCTTCATTATGATGTTGAAACGAGTGAAAAACTACCGCATGTTCTTCTTGTCTTATTTCAAATATCAATACATAACTTCCTATATGAGCCCTTCTCTTACTCTTGAGAACGTTTCGGAGCGGTTTATAATGACAAGTATTTTCCAATATCTTCTCGATTTTTTCTTCTAACCTCTTTTGCAGATCAAACTTCGCCTTTATTCTTTTTAAGTCCTTCAAAAACTTTTCGGATACGTCAGCTTTATACAATTATCCGCTGCCTTCAGCCCAAATCTTTCTAAACAGCGTTCTACGTTTTTCTTCAGTATTCAGGGTAATATAGCGCCCTGCCTTAATGTCATCTTCGCTTTGCCTTACAGCCTCGATTAATGCATCGCTTATCTTTTCCTCCGGCGGCATCTCCTCCTCAACTTCAATATCATCAGGTGG
The DNA here is from genome assembly GCA_015232165.1 of Nitrospirota bacterium. Taxonomy (GTDB): domain Bacteria; phylum Nitrospirota; class Thermodesulfovibrionia; order Thermodesulfovibrionales; family Magnetobacteriaceae; genus Magnetobacterium. The sequence continues at coordinate 2,908 of JADGAE010000121.1, read as the reverse complement.
TATTTTATAGCCCTTGACATGTCCTGTTATCATCGCTTAACCTCCAAACACAGTTTTTATAGATATAAAATAGCATTAGCATGGAAATATTGTCAAGAATCTTACAAAATCGGGTGCATAAAAAGTCGTGAGGGCCTTGGGGAAAGAAAGGGGCGGCTCGCCCCTCGCTGACCCCCTTATGCGCATTTTTGTTATCACTTGTTTACCCACCAAAAATTTATGCACTCTTTTTGGCAGCTAAGTTGACAAAACAACCTTGATTGCATCAATATATATAGGTGAAGCGTATTGCGGAAAAATACGGGCGTAGCTCAAGGGCTATAAGCGGAAGAGGAAGGAATGGATAGATTTAAGAAAGATGCACAGCATCCGGCGAAAGCGGCTTTTGAGGCATTCAACAAGATATGTGAGGAGTTTGAACAAACACGGGTTGAGCGGATCAGATGCTGGGAGTACTTCAAGTGCGAACAGGCAAAGACGGGTAGCTGTTCGGCCTTTACGAAGTCTGCCGGAAGACGGTGCTGGCTGGTAGCGGGCACCCTCAGCGGAACGGAACCGGATTGTCCGCGCGCAAAGGCGCTCAAAACCTGCAAGGAGTGCGAGTTCTATCAAAAGATAAAAAAAGGTGAGTTCTAGGTTGTTCAAAGGTGGGGTAGGTGAAGCGGAGTTCATCGCTTAAGTGGGAAAGAGAGGTTTAAAATGTCTAAAACTATTGAATTATACAATTTGCTCAAAGACAAGATAGGTGAAGACGCTACAAGGGTTTTAATTGATACCTTTGATGAAGTATCGGAAAAAGCCAAGAGTGAAGCGGCCACAAAGGCTGATTTGCAAATATTGAGAATAGAGATAGAAGCAAAGTTGGCTGAATTTAAGGCCGACATTCTCAAGTGGACATTTCTGTTTTGGGTGGGACAGTTGGCAGCCATGGCCGCATTGTTAAAATTTTTTGGGGGACATTGAGTTCATCGCTAAACCATGCAATACAGTAGAGACGTCATACCTGCAGCATCAAATGTGGTTCCAAACAATATAGCGCCACTTCAAAAAACAATAGAGGCAAGGTTGCACCACATGATTAACGAACTGACCACCATCTCCAAGGATACCGAAAACGAGTTCCTTGACCTGGGGGTAAAGCTGCAAAATTTCTCGATCTCCTGTGACGGCAACAGCCAACACGCCGCCACAATGGTCCACTCCATAGACAGTGGCAGCGGCTTTAGCGCCGTGGCCTTGATGGAACTCTTTATGAAGGTCTATAGTGAGATCGAAACCAGCGGCAATATCACCATCAAAACCAGGGATAGCCTTACGAAGCTGCTCGACGACCTGAAAAAGATACCCGCCCTGACGTTGTTTCTGAAGAAACTCGCCCACTCCATCACGGTCATAGGCACGCTGGTACGCATAGAGACCGCGCGGATAGCAGAGGCCGAGTTTAACGTCATGACGGAGGAGGTCGACAGACTCGCCAGTCGGATCGCCCAGGGTACGCGGGAGATAAATGACTCCATAAAGGAGTCCAATGCCTACGTGCAGACTATCTTTGAAAACATGGAACCTTTCATAGATGCCTTTGGTGAAAACCTCAGCACCGCCAGGAAGCGCATTGATCATATCGTCGGAGACCTCAGCTACATGGACAAACAGGCCAAGTGGCTGTGTGAGCGTATCGGCACCCGTGCATCGGAGATAACGCCCGAGATAGGGCATATCGTCGCCTCCCTGCAGTTTCACGATATGACGCGCCAGCAGATTGAACATGTCTGTGAGGCATTTGACGATATATTAAAAAAGGTTGACAACCACTCCTCGGACGAGGAAAAGGATATCATCCTCCTGCAGAGGTGGACGGTGGACGCGCTAAAGATACAGGTGGCACAGCTTAAGCTGGTGATGGAGCAGACGCAAAAGGCCTTTGACGGGATATCGAGGCCGCTGCTTAGGATATCGGAGCTGGTTGAGGCACAGGCAGAGGATGCAGGCCTTCTCCTGGAAGAGGAGCAGAGTGGCAAGAATAAACTATTGATTGTCGGTACGGTGCTTGACTCCCTGGTCAACATCCTCACCGTTGCCAACAACATGACGCAGGAGGTGATGACCTCGGTCAACCTTACGGCTGAGAAACTGGAGGGATTGACCTCTCAGGTGGCCGGCATAGAGACCATCAGCGAAAGCATCAATCTGTTGGCCCTCAATGCCATAATAAAGGTCTCGCGTACCGGGGCAAGCGCCAAGGGACTCAACGTCCTGGCTGAGGAGATCAGCAAGCTCTCCACTAACGCCAAGGGCAAGATCGCCGACGGCACAGCAGTTATAAACTCGGTCCTGGCCATGACATCGGAGTTTAAGGGTACCCTGAGCGCCCACCTGACCCAACAGGTGGAGTCCTCCGTCCAACTGACCAAGCAGACGCGCCTGGCCATAAGCGAACTGCTTGCAAGTGATGAACAGCTCATCAGATCAATGAATGACATCTCAAAGGGGACAAAAAAGCTCAAAACAGAGATAGAAAAGGTGGTATCCGGTATCACCTTTGACAAGATTACCAAAGAGCGCCTGTTAAACACCATTGGCGCCATAGAAGGGTTGGTTGAGCATATAGCCGAATCTATCCCCGAGCATGACGAAAGCAACATAGAGTACGCCCCCGATCTGAGCGACATGCTAAAGCGCTACACCATGCAATCGGAGCGAATCATGCACGAGATGGCCCTGGCAGGCAAGGAAACGTCAGACACCCCCGGCCAAGACCTCGACATGTGGGGCGATAGCGCAACGGAAAAGAAAGACGACGACTCAATGGGTGACAACGTTGAACTGTTCTAAGAAGAAAGAAAAAGAAAAAAACAAGGAGGGCGGCTCCGCCCCCTCCTCAGACCTCCCCCGCAAGGGGACCAGTCCC
>JADGAE010000120.1 GCA_015232165.1 Nitrospirota bacterium | reverse complement strand
GACTGGTCCCCTTGCAGGGGGTTCTGAAGGGGGGCGGAGCCGCCCCTTTTTTTTTCTTACAGTCAAATGCGATTGCCCTGATGTTAGAGGGTGCATAAAAAATTCATGGACGCTTTGGAGAAAGAGTCTTTTTATTAAGGGGCATTTTCCTTTGGGTATTCCGTTGAGAGCAATACCTTAATGGTTGCGTTTTCGCCTTCTATGCTATCAATTTCCAGTCTGCCCTTGTGACTTTTAATGATGCCATAGCTAATGGACAGACCCAGGCCGGTTGCCTGTCCGACCTCCTTTGTTGTAAAGAACGGCTCAAGTACTCTTTCCCTGACACCTTGAGACATCCCCGTACCGTTATCGCTTACCGTGACAACGACAGAGGCAGTGTCAATTGAGTGTTGGACGGAGAACTTCAGGCATTTGTTGTAATCGGTGGAGTTGGTTTTTTGAGCGTTTAGTTGTCTGGCCTTTTCGTTCATAGCATCCCTTGCGTTAGTGATAAGGTTTATCCACACCTGCTCAAGTTGAAAGGGTTCGCCTATAATCCTGGGCAGGCAGGGTGCAAATTCCTTAATGACCTCTATCTCGTGCAGTCTCAGCTGCTCATCTAGGAGACTGAATGCGGAGTCCACCGTATCAACGACGTCCACTTCGGTGAATTTCAGGGTATCCTGCCGTGCAAATGTCCGTATGTGTTGAATTATTTTGGACATCCTTTTAACCGACGTCTCTATATCATTGAGGCCTGATTCAATTTCCTGTTTTGTCAGCTTGTTTCGCTCAAACAGCTTGCGAAAACTCTTGGCAACAAGCGCTATTCCCCCCAGGGGTTGATTCATCTCATGGGCAATCCCTGCCGACATCTCTCCAAGGGTGGCCAGCTTGGACGTCTGAAAGAGCTGCGCCTGGATATGGTCAAGCTCCCTGGAGCGCTCCTGTATCCTCTTTTCAAGCTCCTCGTTCATGCGTGATATAATCTCGGAGGATATCTTAAGTTCCCTGGCCCTGTAAAGACGGGTTCGATTGAGGTTTATTCTCTCTACGGTCTTTTTTACCGACAGGAGCAGTTCATCGAGGTTGACGGGCTTGGTTATATAGTCAGCGGCCCCTGCACGGAGCGATTTGATGGCATACTCATTGTCTTTAACGCCGGTCACCATGATACACTCAATGTCCTTATAATAACTCTTTGCCCTCTTGAGCACCTCTATGCCGTCCATATCTTTCATCCTGATATCCGTGATAACGACGTCTATTTTATTGTACTCGATAATGTCTATCCCACTTATCCCGCTTGTGGCGGTGAATACATCATAACCCTCCCTCTCAAAAAATGACCGCAGCCTTCTTATCACTACCTCTTCATCGTCTATTATCAGGATGGAGCTGGTGCTTATAAGCAGGTCTCTCTCGGAGAGTTTCTCTTGTGCCCTGCCCAGGGCCGCTTGAAACTCGTCCATATTGACGGGCTTTTCTATGTAGTCAATGGCGCCGTTTCTGAGTGACTGGATGGCAAGATCGATGTTGCCATAGCCGGTAATCACTATTAACTCACATCCTGGTTTTATCTCCTTCACTTTACGGATCAGGTCGATCCCGTTAATGTCAGGGAGGTTTATGTCAACAAGCATAATCCCAATATCCGTCCGGCGTAATGCCTCAATGGCCGTTTTGCCGTCTTGGGCCATCTCAACGTTAAAAAACCCCCTCAAGACCTCCTTCTCTAACTGCTCCCTGATTATCCTGTCATCATCGACGATAAGTACGGTTATTTTACTGGCATTCATGCTTTATCGGGTCTTTCTCCACGCACTGCCATCAGGACATAACTATCCCTTTCCTCGCTGACAATCTTAATCAGGGTCAGGGTCAGGTATGAGAAATCACCTGTCTTTATGACCTCTATGCTGCCCGGTGTTTCATAAAGATTATTTACCTTTTTAGTCAGTTGCTCCATGGAAAGTTCTTTTATACCCATGTTTTTCATTTTCTCCATCAGGGGGACATCGACCCTCTCAGGACTGCTCCCTATTATGTGTGACAGGGACTTGTTTACATAGACTATCGTAAGGTCCTGCCTCATCACAAGGAGTGACATGGGGATGGCATCTAATAATTTCTTGGCAAAGTCCAGTGTTTGCTTTATAACTGATTGATGAAGGTTGATTATGACTTCCTGTTCTGCCGTTATCTGGGCAATTATCTGTCTGGCAAGTTCAAGTTCACGGTTGCGGAACTTTAATGCCCTGTCAACGTGTTGATGTTCCAGGGCCTTTTCTATTGCCACTATCAACTGTTCTATATCAACGGGTTTTTTCAGGAAATTTATTGCACCGTCGCGCATGGCCTGTATAGCGCTGTCTTCGTCGCCGTATCCCGTAAAGACTATCGCCTCAAAATCGCCGTTCATTACCCTCATTTGGTGTAAGGCCTGAAGGCCGTTCATCTTGGGCATCTTGATATCCGTCAGGACGATATCCGTCTTGTTAAGGTTAAACAACTTGACGGCATCCTCGCCATCCACGGCCTGGATAACCTTCCATTTCTCTTTTTCCAATACCCTTGCCAGGCGTTTGCGGGGCAATTCCTCGTCTTCAACCAACAATATGACCGGTTGCAAGATTTGCCCTTCACGCATGACAAGCCTTTCCTTTGCCCTTCCAAGCGTCGTTCGTAGCCAACGAAGGTCTATTGGCTTCTTGATATAGTCCAGGACCCCTTCACGAAGGGCGGTTATGGCCACGTCCGTCTCTCCAAAGGCGGTAATCAGGATTATATCGGTATCAGGCGATATTTGCTTGACCGTCTGAATCACTTCTATTCCGCTCATGCCGGGCATCTTCATATCCGTGATGACTATATGCGGCTTCTCCGAACGAAAGAGACTAACCCCCACACAACCATCCTCCGCCTCCAAGACCTCAAAACCCTCCTTTTGAATGAACTTGACCAACTGTTTTCTTGCCATCTCATCGTCTTCAATCAATAGTATCTTGTACATCTCGTTGCCTCCATTGTTAAGGTTTGTCGTCAGTTACGGGCAGGGTGACCTTGAAGATTGTTGCACCGCCGGCATCACTCCGGACGGATATCTTACCGCCGTGTTCGTCTATGATCTTCTTTGACACCGAAAGACCCAATCCCGTGCCCTTGCCGGGGTCATTGGTAGTGAAAAACGGTTGAAATATCTTATCTCGTATAGATTCTGGGATACCGGTACCATTGTCTTCCACCTCTGCAACTATGGCGACGGGACAGGAGGGAAGGTCGCTGTTGTCTGTCAGGTATGTGCTTACCTTAAGGGTTTTGTCCGTCTTTTCGTCTGTATTTTGATCAGTCTTTGGGTCATTTTTCATAGCATTTTTTGCGTTGGTTATCAGGTTTATAAACACCTGTTCAAGTCTTATCATATCGCCGCGAAAACGCGGGAGGTCCGGCGTCAGATTCTTTATTACATTGATCCCGTTGATCTTCAACTGCTGTCCCAGCAACTTAAACGGCCCCTCAACTACGGTGTTTATGTCTATTAATTCAGTGTTCATGCCTTCGGTGCGGCGCGTGAATATCCTCATGTGGTCAATGATTGCAGCCATTTTGTCAACCTGTTCTACTATGTCGGTGAGGTCGGTTTCCAGCTCATCGGGATTATGGCGGTTCTTTTGTATATCCTTGATCACCGACTGGCAGACTATTTTTATGCCGTTTAAGGGTTGATTCAGTTCATGGGCAATGCCGGCAGTGAGCTCTCCCAATGCCGAGAGTTTCGCCGACTGGATCAACTGTCCGGTGGCCTCTTTTAGTTCGCCGTTGATCCTTTCCATATCAGAGGCACGTTTCTCAAGCTGCGACTTCGATTCTATAATTTCGTCAAACAGGCGGTGAAATCTTTGCTCCAGGAGCCGCAACTGATCCCCGCCCTTTGATTCAATGGGTTTCAGGCCAAGGTGTCGTTTTGAGACATCGGCCACATAACCGTCCAGCCTCCTGATCCGCATGGTTATATAGAGCATTATCACTATAAAAGACAAGATAAGGGCAACGGCGGTAATGGTATTAAATCCGAGGTTCCCTGAGAGCACATTTGCCCTGAGATCTTTCACCTCGTCCAGTGATATTAAAGAGACAAGCATCAGATGAACCTCATCCTCACCATAGTCCAGGAAATGTTTGCCGCCAAAAATAAATTTATCCTTGAGGGTTTCAACTGTTTTCACATTTTGCATTAGATCAGGTTTGTTGCTTGCCATTATGGTATGGTCTTTAGCGCCGGCCAAGGCCACGGTGTTTTCAACGGAGAGAGGTCCCATAGCGTCTGTAAGCAAGTCATTGTTGATGCGATGGGCAATTACAAGGACGGCCATCTTGCTGCCATCCGCGTCTTTTACATCCTTGGAGGCAAGGACATAACCTGCCATATCAAAGCGTTTCATATAGGATTGCCCCGGATACAGCCGCAGTTGCGCCAGGTCGGTAAATTCGGCAGGCAGAGGTTCGTCGGTTGCGTTATACACCCCCCTGAGCCTTCCCTCTATGTCATAGAGCATTGCATAGTCAAATCCTACATAAAACTTTAGGACCGATGCCTTTGGCAACCACGGCGGGATTTCATGCTCGTCATCCGTTCTTGCCGGTTTGCCGCCGTCCCATGATGCCTTTTTTACATAGGCTATTAAGTCATAGGTGTTTGCCAACGCCCCCACACTGTGCTGATAGCCAAGAAAGTAATCGTCAAACATCTGCCTGTTTTCCCTACCTTGAGACTCCAACTGTTTATGAAGCTGCGCATTAAATATCTCCTTCATCGTATTTTCATGTATATGGCTTAACACGATTAACAGCGTTGCACCCAGGATTAACATAATGGCGGCTATTTTTATCGTGAGTGAGATGTTATCCAAAAAGATGCTATGTCCCTGTTTTTCGGATGAGTCCATATGTCCTTTCAATCCAGGCTGCCATGTATAGACAAATTCCCTCTGTCTGTTTCAGTTATTGGGTTTAGTCGTTGACTTATTAAAGACAATCCTGTAGACGGTGCCCTTTGTTGTGTCTATTTCAATGCTACCCTTTAGCTTTTTCTTCACCAGGTCATGCACTAACTGCATACCTAACGACCTTGACTTGCCCGGATCAAAGTCCTTTGGGATGCCGACACCGTTATCCCCTACCAGCAGAACGTAATTTTCATTGACATCCTTGCTGAGGCTCACAAATATCTCGCCGTAGGCGTTGTCAGGAAAGGCGTATTTCATGGAATTGGAGACTATTTCGTTGATGATCAGTCCACATGGGGTTGCGATGTCAACGTCAACGGCTATGTTTTTGATATCTATGTCCAGTTTCAAGACGGGAGTGTTTGGATGAATATCATACGAATTAATAAGCTCCGTGCAGAGTTCGCCGACATACTCCTCAAAGTCCAGCTTTGACAGGTCGTCAGACTGATACAGCTTTGTATGGATGGTTGACATCGCCTTGATTCGGTTAAAACTGTCCACGAAGACGTTCACTATACGTCTGTCGGTAATGTTTTCGGCCTGCAGGCTCAGGAGGCTTGTTATTATCTGAAAGTTGTTTTTTACCCTGTGGTGAATCTCCCTCAGTAGGGTTTCCTTGTATTCTGCCGACTTGCGCCATTGTTCCATCTTGTGTTTATACAGGGCCATCTTTATCATTATATGTATCTCTTTGTCGGTGGATGGTTTTACGAGGTAGCCGTAAGGTTCCGTTATTTTTGCGCGTTCCAGCAGTTGTTCATCGGCGTATGCAGTCATAAAGATTACGGGTATATTTAATCGCTTGGATATCTCCGCGGCAGTATCTATGCCGTCCATGCCGCCCTGGATTGCTATATCCATCAGTATGATATCGGGAGCGTCCGTTTCGGCTTTTTTGATAGCCTCCTCGGAAGACGGTACAACCGCAGTGACAATATACCCCAGCTTTTCCAGCTTACGCGCTAAACTCAACGCGATGATCCCCTCATCCTCTACTACTTGTACCCTTGCGTTGTCCATACATCCTAATTTTCTTTCATATAAATAATACCGTCTGATAATACCATATCTTAATGTATAATTGTCAAATTTTAGGTGCAGGGGTGCATAAATTTTTCATGGGTAAGATTATGGGGTCAAGGGGGCCGGCCCCCTT
>JADGAE010000119.1 GCA_015232165.1 Nitrospirota bacterium | reverse complement strand
CACCGCTGACCTTTATATGCGGCAGATACGAGGGCATTGACGAAAGAATACTGGAGCTGGTCAACGAGGAGATATCCATCGGCGATTATGTCCTGACCGGTGGTGAGCTGCCGGCGCTGGTTATAATAGACGGCATCGTGAGACTTATACCCGGGGTGCTGGGTGATAGTCGTTCGGGGATGGAGGACTCCTTCTCGGCGGGCTATCTCGATTGTCCACACTACACGCGCCCGGAGGAGTTTCAGGGCAGGTGCGTCCCACCCGTACTATTATCCGGTAATCACAAGGAAATTAACCGCTGGCGAAAAAAACAGGCCATCAAAAAAACCATTAAACACAAACCATATCTTATCAACATGGATATGTTGACCCCCGAAGAACACAGACTTTTAAGAGAAATCAAGGAGGAAATAAACGATGAACCTAGTTAAGGCATACGAGGAGCGTTTCAAGAAAACGATCCCTGAATTTCGCATCGGAGATACCCTGAGGATCAGCGTGAGGGTCGTTGAGGGTGACAAGGAGCGCATACAGCCCTATGAGGGGTATGTTATCTCACGTAAGCACGGTGGCATACGCGAGACCGTGACGGTCAGAAAGATATCCTTCGGCGTCGGTGTTGAGAGGATATTCCCGCTACACTCGCCCATCATAAAGGAGATACAAGTAGTCAAGCGCGGCGACGTCAGACAGGCAAAGCTCTACTATCTGCGGGACAAAAAAGGTAAGGATGCAAAAATCAAGGAAAAGGCACGGGATATAAGACGTCCTGTTGCGGCTAAACTCGCCGGTTGAGGGAACTCTTTGAGTATGACGGTGTGTATCATGACAGTGGCTGCGTAGCCGGGATCGATGAGGCCGGCAGAGGGCCTCTGGCAGGCCCTGTCGTGGCTGCGGCGGTTGTGCTTGGCCCCGGGGTCTGCATAGAGGGCGTTAATGACTCCAAAAAGCTCTCCGAGCCTCGGCGGAGGGCGTTGTTTTTTGAGATCGTCTGTTGTGCCAGGGACATTGGCGTCGGTATTGTGGATGTTGCCGATATCGATAGAGTCAACATCCTCAATGCCACAAAGATGGCAATGAAACAGGCTGTATTGCAGTTGAACAACCCACCCGATATCCTGCTGATTGATGCCGTTAAGTTGCCCGATATTGACATCAGGCAGATTTCCATAATCAAGGGGGATGAAAAGAGCGCCTCCATTGCGGCGGCCTCCATAGTGGCAAAGGTACTGCGTGATTCATTCATGGTGGCATACCACCGGCAGTATCCACAGTATGGATTCAATAAACACAAGGGATACGGCACCAAGCACCACATAGAGATGATCCGCACACACGGCCCATGCCCCATACACAGACGCTCATTCGCACCCGTCAGCTCATACACATAAACAGTCGCTCACACCAAGACAATCAAGAAGAAGAAAAGAAAGAATGGAGGGCTTTGCCCTCCCTCAGACCCACCCACAAGGGAGCACGGCCCCCTTGACCCCATAAAGGGTTGGTTGAAAGGTTGGAGGGTAGTTACTTTAGCATATGATTATTTCAAATGCTATTGCCAGGTACAGTCTTAAGATTCACAAAATTATCAGGGATGAGGTATAATGTATATATATATTGCTATAGATGTATTTGAGTTGCTTGAACAAAAAAATTAGGAGGAATTTATGCAGGATGTAATTGCAAAAGGGGTATTGCTAGGCTGTTACGTTATAACGGTCAAGGGCAAGGACGCAATTAACGGGATGACGGCAAGCTGGGTCTCGCAGGTAGGGTTTGAACCCAAGATGTTGATGGTGTCCATTGCGCCGGAGAGGTATACCAATGAGTTGATCCGTGAGTCGGGCTACTTTGCGGTAAACGTCCTTTCAGAGGAGCAGATTGATATTGCCAAGCACTACGGATTTAAGAGTGGCAGGGACGCCGATAAGTTTGCCGGCGTAGGTTATTTCAATGCCCCCAATGGCTCACCGGTTCTTAACAGCGCCATGGCCTATTTCGAGTGTAAGACCGACAACATATTCAAGGCTGGTGACCATGAGCTGTTTGTGGGGGAGGTTGTTGTCGCAAAGATGCTAAAGCCGGAAAAAACGCCTCTATTATTTAGATGGGATGATTACTTTTAACGGATAAGAGGGCGGGACGAGGATACAACGGATTATGGACATTAAATTTACAGACGACCTGTTGGTAGGAGTTGACTCCATAGACACTCAACACAAGGAGTTGATAGGGATTATTAACAACCTGCTCAATGCCATTAACAGAGGTGATGGCAAGGATGAGGTTGAAAAGGTGGTGGCCTTTCTCAAGCGGTATGTTGAGACCCATTTCTCAATGGAAGAGACGCTAATGAAACGTATAAAATACCCCACAGACAAGTACCTGGAACACGAAAGACAACATACGGATTTTTGGGAGAAATATAACGAACTGATCAACCAGTATAAGAAGGACCCTCGTTCGCCGCTCTTGGTGACTACGATTAAGAATGTCCTTGTCGGATGGTTTACAAATCATGTCAATAAGACTGATAAGGCTATAGGGGCATTTGTCAGGAAAAAATGATGCCTCTTATACCGGAGATGAGGCTGACGCTTGCAAGCTCTTTGCAGAAGACGTTATTGTCGCGGAGATGCCAAGGGCAGGGCAGATGCCTCCGTCATGCAGGCGGGCTGACTACTTTTAGCATTCAAGGCAACGGAAAGGATACAAAGGTTTATGGATATTAAATGGACGGATGACCTGTCGGTAGGGGTTGACTCAATAGACGAGCAGCACAAGGAGTTGATAGGGATTATCAACAACCTGCTTACGGCCATTGAGAGAAACTATGCCAGGGATGAAATCCAAGAGGTGATTACTTTTCTCAAGAAGTACGTTGAGACTCACTTTGCAATGGAAGAGGCATTAATGACACGCATAAAATACCCCTCTGGTAATTTCCTGGAACATGAGGCTCAACACACGCTGTTTTGGGAGAATTTTAATGAACTGTTGGAGTTGTTTAAGAAGGACCATCGTTCTCCGGCCATGATCAACACGATAGAGATTGTTCTTATTCAGTGGTTTGTAAATCACATCTGCAAGACAGACAAGGCCATAGGGGCATTTGTTAAAAGGCGGTAAAGATTGTTAGCTCCCTGGATATGTCGGCATGGGGGGATTTATCGACAGTGGTACCTCTGAGGTTAATCGCATTTGATTCGGAACTATAGAGAAGATAAAGAATGGGGATATCTGACAAGAGTTAGGAACGCGCTATAATCCCCGGGGGTGTTGACTCCTCCCGGGGTAGCAAGAAGCAGAGTCGCCCCTCCTTCCTTCTTTTCATGGCAGAGAATTTTATTTACACAAAACATGTCATTTTCTTGTACAATATATACCGGGTGTCAAGATAATGAAAACAGAGACTGTTGACCCTGATTGGAGATTCTAAACTTAGGTAATAATTATGGAAAATAAACTCAACATGGTGTGTGGCTGGTGCAAGAAGATAAAGGCGGACGATGTTAAATGGCAGACCGTAGAGGAGTTCCTTGCCTCTGTCGGTCTTGGTGATTCCACGCACGGGATGTGCCCGGATTGCTCCGAAAAGATATTCCAAAAGCGTGTGTACCTTGAGAGCTACCAAAACATCTGCAAGGTGATCAGCTCCAGCCTCTCCCTGCAGGAGGTGTTAAGCCTCATTGTAACAAACGTGGTAAAGGTAATGAACGTAAAGGCATGTCTGCTGCGATTGGTAAACAAGAAGTCAAGGACGCTGGACGTTGCCGCCCACTTTGGCCTCAGTGACGAGTACGTCAACAAGGGCTCCGTCGGGATCGACAAGAGCGTAGAGGATGCACTCTCTGGCAAGTCCGTGTCGGTGTACGACATAACCCTCGATGCCCACTCCAAGTACCACAAGGTGGCAGTGCAGGAAGGCATACGGAGTATCGTATCGATTCCGCTGAAGTTCAAGGACGAAATCATCGGTGTTTTGAGGATGTACATATCCGAGCCACGCGACTACACCGAGGAAGACCTCAAGTTCGTCTCCGCCATCGCCGAACAGGCCGCCATCGCAATAATGAATGCAAAGGCATTTGAGACCGTCGTGTCTCAGGAAAAGAGATACCTGAGCCTCTTCCAGGAGATATCAAGGGCGGTCAGCTCCTCGCTTAACCTCGGTGAGGTGCTCGACATGATAGCAAGAAAGATACCGGAGGCTATGCAGGTAAAGGCCGCCACGATCAAACTCGTTGACGATAGATCAAGGAAGATAAAGATGGCCGCCTCCTTTGGTCTTAGCGACGTGTTTCTGGCAAAGGACCCGCTGACGGAGGGCATAAAGATATCCGAGGCCCTCAGCCACATATACCAGCAGACTTCGTCGTCGCTCTTTCTCAATGAACAGGACATGCACCTGCTCGACGGTCTGAGCTATGTCCCGGAGACCATCTACGATGCCACGACAGACCCGCGGATACTAAACAAGAAGGATATGATTGATGAGGGCATAAAGAGTATCCTCACCGTTCCCATAATCGTCAGACACAAGTTGATAGGTGTCCTCAAGCTGTTTTCCGGGTGGTACAGGAATTTTACGCAACAGGAGATAGATTTTTCGGCCTCATTGGCTGCCCAATGCGGCATCGCAATAGAAAACGCCCGGATGTATGAACAGAGATACGTAGAGCTGACATACCTCAAGACCCTGCAAGAGACGACAAAACTCCTGAGTAAGACAACGAATTTTCATGAGATCGTACAACTGATAGTGTCCAGACTCCCGGGGATAATGCACACCAAGGCGGCAACCATCAGACTCATCAGCCCCGATAGCAGGCAGTTGGAGCTGGTGGCCTCCTCCGGTCTGAGCAAGGACTACCTCGACAGAGGCAGCGTGGCCTTTGAGGAGAGTGTAAAGTCGGCCCTCAACGGTAAACCGGTGGCTATCTATGACGCCACAAACGACCCGCGTATCATCTATAACAAGGAGGCCGCAAAAGAAGGACTCAAGAGCATCCTCGTTGTCCCCCTGATGCTCTATGACGAGGTCATAGGCGTCCTGAGACTGCTGACGAACCAACACAGGATGTTCACGCAGGACGAAATAGACTTTGCCATGGCCCTCGCGGAAGAAGCGGCAATCGCTATCGAAAAGACCCGATTTCATAACAAGGCGACATCGTCAAGATAACCGTAATGGCCACAACGCTCGATAAAATAAGCGCATATCTGAGGATGATAAAGTTCTCTCACAGCATCTTTGCCCTGCCCTTTGCCTTTACCGCAGCCGTATTAGCAGCCAACGGGCTGCCGTCCTTACGGCAAGGGCTGTGGATAGCCGTTGCCATGATTGGCGCACGCTCGGCGGCTATGGGACTCAACAGAGTTGTCGACAGGAAGATAGACGCCCTCAATCCACGCACCAGCGCCCGGGAACTGCCCACGGGCGCCATAAGCGTTACGGACGCCAAGCTGTTTGTCGCCGTATCGACGGTGGTGTTTTTCGTTGCCGCGTATATGTTAAATCCACTGTGCCTTAAGTTGGCACCGATAGCCATAGGGATTATATTTTTCTACTCCTACACAAAGAGGTTTACTTGGGTGTGTCATATCGTCCTTGGGGTGGCCATTGCACTGGCGCCTCTGGGGGCGTGGCTCGCAATAAGGGGTGACTTCTCATACCATATACTGCCGCTTGTTGTCGCCGTCATCTTTTGGCTTGCGGGTTTTGACACTATCTATGGTCTCCAGGATAGGGACTTCGATAAGTCTCACGGTCTGTATTCTATCCCTCAACGTTTTGGCGTACACACGGCATTGATCATTGCCAGGGGCTTTCACGTCCTGTCGTGGATGCTGCTGGTGCTCACGGGGGCCGTCTTTGACCTGGGCATTGTTTACTATTTCGGCATGGGTGGCGTGGCACTGTTTTTCTGGTACGAGCACTCCATCATAAGC
Source organism: Nitrospirota bacterium (assembly GCA_015232165.1). Taxonomy (GTDB): domain Bacteria; phylum Nitrospirota; class Thermodesulfovibrionia; order Thermodesulfovibrionales; family Magnetobacteriaceae; genus Magnetobacterium. Next base: position 215 of record JADGAE010000119.1, on the reverse strand, counting down.
AAGGACGACTTAACCAGGATCAACATAGCGTTCTTTAACGCAAACGGCTATGTGAGCCTGACGGTGTTTGCCTTTGTGCTGCTGGAGAAGTCCTTGTGAGCGGCAAGGGACGTATCTTCTTTATCTTTGTTCCTGTAAATATTTCTGTGATAATGGGATTAAGCATTATGGGGTCAAGGGGACTTCTTCGTGCCCGGGGTGGCTCACCCCTCCCC
>JADGAE010000118.1 GCA_015232165.1 Nitrospirota bacterium | reverse complement strand
CCCAGGAACAGGATCAACGGCGTAATGACCAACATCGAGTGCATGTTTGGTATAAACAGGACATATGCGACAACAATCTGCCCAAGGTTATGAAAGAACGCTCCGGTCAGACTCAGCCCCAGGGGACTAAATGCTCCTGGCACGACCCTATGCACCAGTCCCATAGACAACACACTGAGCCCCCCCCCCGAAAGACTCAGGATAAACGCCGGCCCCAGGAACGTCCCAATCACAAAGGAACCCACTGTGACCCTGATGAGCGTCACCGTCAAGGCAGCCCTAAATCCGTACATGAGCATTGCCAAGAGGGTGATTATGTTGGCAAGTCCAAACCGCATCCACGGCACCGGCGTTGGTATCAAGCGCTCAAACCCATGCAGTGCGATGGCATAGGCGGCAAGCAGCGCTATCCTGTACTTATCCCGTTGTTGCATCAACCCCCTGCTGCCTGTGCATGTGATCATGCACGGATATCACCACCCGGTTGGGCAGACATATGATGGCCCCCCTGTCTATCCACCCCTGTTTTACGCAGAGTTTGTTGGGGCAATCGGCATGTTTAACCCGCACCCTGGCCCCCTTTATCTCAACCGTCATTGCACCAATGCTAAACTCCCTGTCAGTGTCCAGGGACAACCGATAAACAACCTTGTTATCGATCTCTATGGTGACCTCAGACCCCCTGGGCATAACCACGGAGACAAATACGGTCGCAGCAGCGGTTATTACCAGCAGGGTGCACAGCAAGACAAGATCGGCAACCGTGGCGTGATTAATGACCCGTCGTAGATTCAAATCTGCATAAGTTATGATTGCATTTCTATTATGAACATTGCTCCCAAGTCAGTGTTTTTTGCTGACAGAGTTCCGTTCATGTTCTTTTCTATTATTGTTCTGGCCATGTATAGACCAATCCCTGTGCCTTTATCTGCCTCTTTAGTAGTAAAGTAGGGTTCAAAAATCCGCTCTAAAATATTATCCGGAATACCTATTCCATTATCATCTATTCTCACTATTACTTTACCGTTCCTACTACTGATTTCCATATTTATCAACCCCTCCTGTCCTTCGTCTACCATCTTTTGGCGTCTTTTTTCCATTATCGCATCTTTTGAGTTACTCAATATATTTAGGATTACATGTTTAAACTCATTTGGGTAACCTGTTATAAGAGTCTCATTACAAAGAGCTATATCCGATAATCTTGTAAAAACCTTATCGTGTATATTACATTTAACTTTCCAGGTAATGTTTATGTTTCTTAATTGACCTGATAGTATGGACAAAACATCAGCAATTGCAGCTTTGACATTAAAGGATTCCTTATTTTTTGACGGTTTTAAAAAGTTCCTGAAATCGTCTATTGTCTTTGACATAAAAACTATTTGTTCTAATACGTTTTTGACAAAACCATCAACATATTCTCTATTAATTTCGTTAAAATCATAAGCGTCTTTAAAATCCTGGATAAGGATTGATATGGCACTTAAGGGCTGCTTCCACTGATGGGCTATTACCGAAATCATCTCACCCATTGCAGCCATCTTTGACTGTTGTACAAGTAATTGTTCATTTTGCATTCGTATGGTAACTTCCCGACGAACCCGTTCCGTTAATTCTTCATTACTTGTTTTCAACTGTTCATTTCTTTTTAGGACAATAAAAATTAGAAAACCTATAATTCCACTTGTTAGTACAATAAAAAAATAAGCCTGATAGGTTGCAGATACAATGTGTTTATCTTTTCTCATATCCAATGTTAATGTCCAGATTCCATTTGGAACATCAAAAGAAAAACTAACAGGCGAGTCCATCTTTTCATCTGTATTACCGGCAAATATCTCCTCTTTCAGAGTATCCGGGTTTATCCGTGAGAGTTGAAAAGAATAGCCTTTTTCAGCCAATTTGTCTATCTTGGCGGACTTTAATAGATCCTCTAATTTGATAAGCACAATGCTAAAGCCCCAAAATATTTCATTCCCTTCCGAGTCTTTGACAAATATTGGAAGTCTGCCAATTACCCCCACGCCTCCTTGAACAAGCACAAAAGGACCCGCAAGTGTTAATTTCTTCTCTTGTATAGTGTAAAAGGCTTCAGTCCTACGTTTCGGGTCTTTTAGCAGATTATGTCCTATAGCCTTTTCATTTCCCTTAAGGGGAAATATCTCCGAAACTATTCCATCTTTAGCAAGTTGCAAAGAGCTTATACCATCAGAATGCTTCAGTATATCCGAGGCTAATTTGTCAAAATTGTTAATCTTGCCAAACTGACTGATAAAAGATGCAAGTGTATATGTCGCAAACAAAGATTGGTTTAATTGTCTTTCTATAGTGTAGGCTATGGATGCTGTTACCTCTATTAAATCCCTTTTATGTTCAGATAAAATACGCTTATCTATTTCGTCAATGTAGATAAAACCAATTATTGCAATAAAGAAAAAGATTATAATTGGCATGATATTGAGTATAAATATTTTTTTAAAGTTCATAATTAAATTAGGTTATCTTGTAAAATTCCTAAACAAGCGTTTCCGTGTTCTCTAACTCTTTTTTTTTTGACGGCCTCCATTGTCGAAATGGTTTTAAGCTCTATACACTTATAGTATAGTTAGCAATGTTATGTTAGTCAAGTGTGAAGTGCACTCCCCAAAAAACAAAACTTGATGATGGCTTAATGAATTTGTTATTGTATCCTCTTTATATAGCAGATTTACCGTGAAAATAAAGTACCTGCCCATTCAAAACGAAGAAAGAAGGGGGTGCGGAAACACCCGCCGTGCGGGCGGAGCCGCCCTCCTTTTTTTATCTATCTTTTTTTTAGTGGTTTTTTGGGCGTTTGTTGGCCTGGAGGACTTTTTTCCTTAGGCGGATGGAGTTGGGGGTGACCTCTACCAGTTCGTCCTCTTTTATGAACTCCAGGGCGTTGTCGAGGTTCATCATCCGCGGGGGGATAAGCAAGAGGGCGTCGTCCGAGCCGGAGGCACGTATGTTGGTGAGCTTTTTCTCCTTTGTTACATTCACGTCCATGTCGTTTTCCTTGGCATTTTCACCAATCACCATGCCTTCGTACACGGGCGTATTTTCCCTTATGAACAGCGTGCCTCGGGGCTGAAGATGAAACAGGGCATAACCGGTAGATTTCCCCACTCTGTCTGCCACCAACGCCCCGGTCTGTCGCTTGGTAATGGGGCCATGCCAAGGCTCGTAGCCGTCAAAGAGGTGATTTATCAGGCCGGTGCCACGCGTGTCTGACAGAAACTGATTGCGAAAACCTATCAGACCGCGAGAAGGGATACGAAAGTCGAGTCTTACCCTGCCATAGCCGTTGTTGTTCATCTTGTACATTCGCCCCTTCCTCATGCCGATGAGCTTGCTGACCACACCGACGTAGTCCTCGGGGACGTCGATGACAAGCATTTCCATCGGTTCATGCACTTGACCGTTGACCTCCTTGGTGATGGTCGTGGGCATGGCTACGGAGAGTTCGTAGCCCTCACGGCGCATCATTTCAATGAGTATGGCCAGTTGTAGCTCACCACGCCCCATGACCTCAAAGGAGTCCATGTTGTCAAAGTTGACACGTATAGAGACATTGTACAACAGCTCCTTGGTAAGCCTGTCGCGCAGGTTCCTGGAGGTCACGTACTTGCCCTCCTTGCCTGCAAATGGCGAGGTGTTGATCGAAAACACCATCGATATTGTAGGCTCATCAACATGGATCGTGGGCATGGCCTTTGGATTTTCGTAATCGGCAATGGTGTCGCCAATGTTTATCCCCTCGATGCCTGCAAGGGCAATGATGTCCCCGCAGAAGGCCTCCCTGGTTTCGATCCTGTCAAGCCCCTCAAACGTGTACATGGAGGTGACCTTGGTCTTGATTACCTCCTTGGTGTTTCTTACCATCGAGACGTGGTCCCCGACCTTGACCGTGCCGGAGAAGATACGCCCAATGGCAAGCCTTCCGACGTAGTCGTTGTAGTCTATGTTGGTTACCAACACCTGCAGTTGGCTGTCTTTGAGGTCATCGGGGGCCGGGATTATCTTGAGTATGGCCTCAAACAACGGTTGCAGGCTGTCCGATGTATCGCCCATTTCGCGCATCGCGATACCGGCGCGCGCGTTGGTGTATATGATCGGGAACTCCAGTTGTCCCTCACCGGCATCAAGGTCTATAAACAGGTCAAATATCTCGTTGATGACGGCCTGTATACGGGCATCGGGTCTGTCGATCTTGTTGATCACAACAATGGGCGGCAGACCCAGTTCAAGAGCCTTCTTCAGCACAAACCTCGTCTGCGGCAGCGGTCCCTCGGAGGCATCAACCAACAGGAGTACGCCGTCAACCATCTTGAGGGTGCGCTCCACCTCGCCGCCAAAGTCGGCATGTCCGGGCGTGTCTACGATGTTTATCTTTACACCCTGGCAGTAGACCGCCGTGTTCTTGGCCATGATGGTTATGCCTCGTTCCCTCTCAAGGTCTATGTTGTCCATAACGCGGTCCGGTACGCGCTCGTTGTCTCTGTATATGCCGGATTGCTTAAACATGGCATCAACCAGCGTGGTCTTGCCGTGGTCTACGTGTGCTATTATTGCTATGTTCCTCAGGTCTTCTCGCTTCATGCCTTTCCTTCCGTAAAATTATTAACAATACTCCGTGTGATTTATTATAGCACGTTTCGATTGCATGCAATACAAAAAAGAAAGGGGCGGCTCCGCTGTCACAGTGACGTTACCGTGCCCCCTTCAGAACCCCCCGCAAGGGGAGGGGCAAGGCGCAATCTTGTCGCAGCGGGCGCACCCGCCCCGGGCACGAAGAAGTCATCTTGACCCCTTCTTATCTTATTGACAGCAGGCTGATTATCCCTACAACGTAGGTTTTTATCAAAATCCCCCAGGCAGTCCAACAAGGGGGAGCTTCTGCTATAAAGACTCCCCCCGTTGTCACTACGGGTTTACAGGACCGCGACCTGTATGTTTAAAGTTACTGTATTGACCATTCACCTCCAACTACGCCTGGTATCGCTACACTTGAAATCGACGAACCGTTCATGTTCCATATGACCACTATCCCATTATCGGGATTATGCCAAAGGATGTCGGCTTTATTATCGGCGTCAAAGTAACCCCATCCCCTGTATAACCAACTGGGGCCAATGCGCATCGGTGTGCCATTGTGCGTTACCGGAGACACTGTCGTAATCGTTGCACCATTCATTATCCACATAACCACCTCTCCGGTTGTGGTGTTCTGCCAGAGCATATCAGCCATTGCATCACCGTCAAAGGTGTATGCCCCCCTGATTTGCCAACTTCCGTCAACGATAACTTCATTGCCACCATACGTCACGAGAGAGGTGCTCTTGATGCTTTCACCGTCTTTCATAAACCATATTAACAACTGCCCGGTGTTTACCTGCTGCCATACAATATCGTCCACCGAGTCGCCGGCAAGGTCTGCAACGGCTATTATCTGCCATTCAGCACTAACGATTGGCAATGAAGCGGTAGCAGATATCTTTGTCCCGTCCATGCGCCATATTGCCAGTACGCCATCATTGGAGTTTTGCCATAAGATACAATCCTTCCTGGCGCTACCGTAAAAGTTGCCATATCCCTTGAACTGCCAGGAAGAATCGAGGGTGGATATGATCGCCGGTGGATTGGAGGCAGAGAGCGAAATCCCATCGCTGCCCATAAACCACATTGCTATCTCACCGGTTAATGAGTTCCTGAATATACCTACAACGTCACTTTCTATCCAAAACTGTTGATTTATGCGGTAACTTCAACTACCGGTAGCACATATAAACTTTTTATTTTTAACGGTTTGATTTCTTAATTGTCGTTGTAGAGATATTCTATTAACCAATTGTGCAAGGCGGCCAGAACCAAGGAGATTGCCGCAAGCAACAACCGGACAACATTCACCTTCCATAGGCAGCAATAAAGGGGAGGTAAAGATAAGATATTGAATTATTCGGTGGTAATGAGATAAAGTATAAAGGGGAGGGAGTGAGTGCAATGGGCATGCCGGACACCCTATTCTTAAAACTTCCTAATATATTCCCCAAACTCTTATACATAGAGTACGATATACCAATGCCATCATAATTGTCAAGTTAAATACTGAGCCGGGTGCATAAATTTTTGGTGGCGTCAGGGAAGCATTATTTACTGTTTTT
>JADGAE010000117.1 GCA_015232165.1 Nitrospirota bacterium | reverse complement strand
TGAAACGAATCAAGGCAGCGGGCATCGTGGGCATGGGCGGGGCCACCTTCCCTACACACGTAAAGCTCTCTCCGCCAAAGGAAAAGACCATCGATGCTGTCATCATTAACGGGGCCGAGTGTGAGCCGTACCTTACGTCCGATCATAGGGTTATGGTTGAGCGTCCAAAGGACGTAGTCAACGGACTTAGTATACTAATGCGTGTGCTTGGAGTAAACACCGGCCACATAGGGATCGAAAACAACAAGCCCGACGCCATTGCCGCAATCACCGAGGCGGCTGCAGGCCATCCAGGAATACAGGTCTGGACGCTCGAGGTCAAGTACCCCCAGGGGGCAGAGAAGATGCTCATCAAGGCGATACTTGGCAGGGATGTTCCCGCCGGGGGGCTTCCGATGGACGTTGGGGCGGTCGTACAGAACGTCGGCACGGCCCTGGCAATATATGAGGCATGTCGCTACGGCAAACCACTGATCGAAAGGGTCGTTAGCGTGACCGGAAACGGCATCAAGACCCCCAAGAACCTCATGACACGCATAGGGACACCTATTTCGCAGTTGATAGCAGAGTGCGGGGGGCTTAAGAGCGGGGCTGCCAAGATCATTTCGGGAGGGCCGATGATGGGCTTTGCGGCCTTCAGCGTGGACGTCCCCGTGATGAAGGGCACCTCGGGGATTGTCGTGATGCTCATGGAGGAGACCTCCTATGGGGATAGGTATGGCAACTGTATCAGGTGTGGCCGGTGCGTTGATGCCTGTCCGATGGGCCTTATGCCGCTTATGCTCAGTCTGTTCTCCGAAAAGGGACACTTTGAGGATGCCAAGAGCTATAACCTGTTTGACTGCTTTGAGTGCGGATGCTGCACATACGTCTGCCCGGCAAAACGGCCAATAGTGCAACAGATACGCTTTGCCAAGACACAGGTGAAGCCCGGATGAAGACAACAACGCAAGACAACAACGTCACCATTGGAGATATAGAGGGTTTGCATGCAAGAAGAGTCTGATTTGATGCGGCGGGACACTCCCGCTAAGGGCCAAAAGCCCAAAGAACAGGTCAAAGGGCAAGGCATTAACACGCAGGACTTGGTTGTCTCCGTAAGTCCGCACATACGCAGCGAGGAGACGGTCGGCAAGATCATGTGGACGGTGAGCGTGAGCCTCAGTCCTGCATTTGTAATGGGGGTGTACTTCTTCGGTCCCAAGGCTATAATGGTAACAGCCCTGTGCATCCTAGGCAGTCTACTTAGCGAGGTGCTTATACAAAGACTTGCCGGCAAGGAGATAGCCATAAAGGATGGCAGTGCGTTCTTAACCGGCCTGTTGCTTGGATTGAATATGCCGGTCACCGTGCCGTTTTACATCCCGCTGGTTAGTTCATTCATCGGAGTGGCGATAACAAAGCAGTTGTTTGGCGGTCTGGGGTACAACATCTTTAACCCTGCACTGATGGGCAGGGCCTTTGCCCTGATCACGTGGCCGCGGGCAATGACAACATGGGCGGTGCCTACGCTGTCCTTTGCCGGCCTTGACGGTAAGACCACGGCCACCCCGCTGGGGCTGCTCAAGGAAGAAGGACTGGTCAAACTGCTCGAGGTCTTTGGGGACAAGACACACCTGTACAAGCAGTTGTTGCTTGGCTACAGGGCCGGCTCCCTGGGTGAGACGTCGGTCATAGCCCTTCTAATAGGGGCGGCGTTTCTCTTTTATTTCAGGTACATCTCCTGGCACATACCGGTGAGCTTTCTGACGACGGTGGCGGTTGGGGCGTGGATGTTTGGCGGTAAGGCGGGGCTGTTCTCCGGAGAGCCGATTATACACCTCTTAAGCGGTGGACTTGTGCTGGGTGCCTTTTACATGGCCACCGACTATGTCACCTGTCCTGCCGTTAGGAAGGGGCAGATAATCTTTGGTGCTGGTTGTGGTATTCTCACGCTATTGATCAGGCTTAAGGCTGGATACCCCGAGGGCGTTATGTTTGCCATACTCATTATGAACTGTTTAACCCCGCTGATAGACAGAAGCGTTAGGGCAAAGGTGTTTGGGGCAAGAGGGAAAAAGACGTGAACTCAAAGGACATATTTAAGATAACGTTAAATCTGGTTGTGATCTACGTAGCCGGCGGTCTGTTGCTTGCCGCCCTGTACGCAAAAACCTCGCCAATCATCTTTAAGGCCAACCAAAAGGAAAAAGCGGAGGCCCTCCAAAAGATGATCCCCCAGGCCGATAAGATAGAAAAACTGGGCGACTGGTACCCTCACGAAAAACACTGCGAATACTACAAGGCACAAAAAAACGGCGAAATCATCGGCTACATAGTCCAGTCAATGGGGAAGGGATATTCCAGTTATATCGACCTCTTCTTCTCAGTCGATAAGGACATGAAGATACAGAAGATGGAGATACTCAAGCAGGGTGAGACGCCCGGCCTCGGAGACGAGGTGGTAGCAGATAGCTTTAAGAAGCAGTTCCCCGGCAAGGACCTCAACCACTTAAAGGTAGTAAAGACCGAAACCACCGAGTACATACAGGCATTAACGGGGGCTACTATATCATCACGGGCCGTCACAGAGGATGCCGTAAAAAATGGTTTAAAATTCTTGCAGGAAAAATTGGCATCGCCATCAGGCGACAAGCAATCCGACGATAAAGACGACAAACACACCCCCCGGATCAAAGGAGGCAATGCAGATGGGAGCCATTGAGGCAACGGCTGGGAGGCCTAACTCCCTACAGATAGTAATTAGCGGTATATTTAAAGAAAATGCCATATTTAGGATGGCCATCAGCCTGTGCCCTGCTATCGCGGTAACAACGGGGCTAAAGACCGGCTTTCTGATGGGTGTGGCCGTGATCTTTGTAAACGCAATGGTCAACGTAACGGTGTCGTTGATGCGAAATGTGATACACCCGCGAATAAGAATGCCCATCTACATGTTGATCATATCGGGTTGGGTGACGGTTGCCGACCTGACGCTTGCGGCGTTCTCCAGGGAGGCCTACAAACAAATGGGTCTGTACATACAGCTCATCGTGGCCTTTGCATCCATACTGACACGGGCGGAGAACTTTGCAAGCAAGAACAAGGTAGTACCGTCCTTCTTTGACGGTATAGGCATCGGAACGGGCTTCTTCTTTGCCCTTATGGTAATCAGCTTCTTCAGGGAACTGCTCGGAAAGGGGGCACTTTGGGGGATCGACATCCTCCACGCCAAGCCGTTGTTAATAGCCCTGCTGCCAACCGGAGGATTCTTCGCCACCGGACTGCTCATGGGCTTCTTCAACTGGATAGACATCAGGTTTTACGGCGGCAAAGGTGCCGGCGGGGCCGGTGGGCATTGACTTTTATAACGTGGAAAGCCCACAATATAAGGAGGTATTAACAGGACATGGACAGAGAATTCGCTAAACTGTTTGAGATATTCGTGGCCTCGGCGTTGATAAACAACTTTGTGTTTACAAGGTTCCTGGGGCTGTGCATATTCTTTGGAGTAACAAAGAAGGTGGAAACGGCCGTAGGCATGAGCATAACCTTCACCGCCGTTATGATGATCTCCGCGGCGTTGAGCTGGGTCGTCTTTACCGCAGTGATGGTACCCCTGGATATCACGTTTCTGAAGATCGTCATATTCATCGGGATAATAGCCTCGTTCGTGCAGGCATCAGACACCATTATGAGGAAGGTCTCCCCGGGGCTGTACTACAAGCTGGGCGTGTACCTGGCGCTGATATCCACCAACTGTATCATGTTGGCAGTGCCGCTTATAAATGCCGGCGATAAATATGGTTTCATAGAGAGCATTACGCTGGGACTTGGTTCGGGCATAGGATTTGCCATGGCCCTGATTATAATGGCAAGTATACGCGAAAAACTCGAACTTGCTGATGTACCGGCGCCGTTTCGGGGCCTGCCGATAGCCTTTGTGACCACCGGCCTGATAGCCCTTGCCTTCACTGGCTTTGCCGGCATCATAACAATGTAGGAAAGATAAATGTACTGTGAACAAGATATAATAAAGGGGTCAAGGGGACTGGTCCCCTTGCAGGGGGGAGTAAAGAGGGCCAGGAGCGTCCTGGAGCGCCAAGAAGCGGCAGCCGTCCCTTTCTTCTCCTTCCCTTCCAGGGTTAAACAATTATGACAAGGATGACACAATGGCAGACATTTTGACAGTAAACGGTTTTTTTGACATTATACATTTGATCGACAGTGTGATAAACGTCATACCGCTGCCCTCTGTTGGCGTAGGTGGCGGGATAGACGCCAGAGAGAGCGTGGATGTAGGGGCAACCCTGAAGTTTACGCTGCTGTTTGTCGGAGGTATCGGGGCATTGTTTGGACTGGGCCTGGCCTTTGCGGCCAAGAGGTTTTCGGTACAGGTAGACCCCAAGGTGGAAGAGGTACGCGATGTCCTGGCAGGTGCACAGTGCGGTGCGTGTGGCTTTGCCGGATGTCAGCAGTATGCGGAGGCGGTTGTAGAAAAAAGCTATGTATCCCCTAATCTGTGCTCCCCGGGCGGTGCAAAGGTGACCGAGCTTGTCGCCCTGATTACCGGTAAGAAGCCCTCCGCCAGAGAGCCTCAGTACTCGCGAATCCTGTGCCAGGGTGATCGGGCAAGATCGACAAGGCGGTTCAAGTACGAAGGTGTAAAGGATTGCAGGTCGGCAGTGCTTGCCGGCGGGGGGGACAAGTCCTGTGTCTATGGGTGCTTGGGCTATGGCACGTGTAAGAGCGTGTGCGGGTTTGGTGCCATCGAAATGAACGAACAATCCCTGCCGGTTGTCAATACGAAGAAGTGTACTGGCTGCGGGGCGTGTGCCAAGGCCTGCCCCAAACAGGTAATCGAAATCCTGCCCTCATCAAAGGCAGTATTGGTGGCCTGTCACTCCAAAGACAAGGGTGCGGATACCCGTAAGAACTGCCAGATCGGCTGCATTGCCTGTGGCATGTGCGTAAAGGTCTGCCCCTATGAGGCACCAAGTATAGCCAACAATGTCTCCACCATCAACATAGATAAGTGCAGGATGTGCGGCCTCTGCGCAATCAAATGCCCGACAAAGGCAATCGTGGACCTGCTCCTGCCCAGAACAAAGGCCGTTATCACCCAAAGCAAGTGTATCGGCTGTAACATGTGTATGAAGGTGTGCCCCGTCAACGCGGCATACGGTGAACTAAAGAAACCCCATACGATAGACGACTCCCTGTGTATAGGGTGTGGCATATGCACGGCTAAGTGCCCCGTACAGGCCATAGACGGTACGTTTAACGCACCGGAGGTGTTCGCTAAGGCCCTGGAAAAAAAGAGCCGTAAAAATGACCAGGAAAAAGAAAATGCCGCATAAATTACTTTGGAGGTGTCAACTATGGGCGATGATTTCTTGAAACACCTGATGGGGCTGTACAGCAGCCAGACGTTTAAGAATGCCTTTTCGGAGTTTTTCCTAAAGATGCAGGAAGACGGCTTGGACGCAGCAAAAAAGTCATGGGAAGTGTCGCTGTATAAAAGCGCGGTAAAGGGCACTAACGCAGACCTGTTTGAGAAGATGATAGACTTCTACTCGGAGCTGGGTTTCGTATCCAAGAAGAAACACGAGGCCGTCCTGAAGGAAAACGAGGAGCTTAAGAAGGAAAACGCCTTCCTGCGTGGAATCGTCCAGAATATGAACCTGAGGGTATTTGAGGAGGGCGGCAAAAACATCCAGGAGACCTGGAAAGATACGGTGGAAAAACAGATGGAGTTAAGCAAGGACATAGCAAAAAACTTCTTTGACTTGTTCAAGAAATAACGGATGATAACAATACAAGGCTGCCTTACGCGGCTATAAATATCTAATAATGAGGAGGATGGACAGATGGATGAAAAGGCATCTTTTATTGACTCGCTTATGAAGAAGCAGAAAGAATTCATCGATAACTGGTTGAGTACAACAAGTAACATGCAGAAAGCCTTTTTTTCATACGGACTGCCTAAAGAAGGCTCTACCGGTGCGGCAAGCGGTATAATGAATCTATACAATTCATGGTTAAAGACGGTGGGTACCTCTTATGACGAACTAATGAAGATGTACCCCTCGGGAACCGGAAAAGAGACCTTTGGCAAACTATTCAGGAGCTTTGACTCCTACGTCAAGGTATTTGAGTTCTGGTCCCCGGTACTCAATGCCATGCAGGAGAACGTCCTTAGCACCG
>JADGAE010000116.1 GCA_015232165.1 Nitrospirota bacterium | reverse complement strand
CTTCGTGGCCGGGGTGCCCCACCCCTCCCCTTGCGGGGGAGGTCAAGGAGGCCAGATGCGACATGGAGCGACAAGAAGGCAGAGCCGCCCTCCTTGTTCTTTGTATCGCACGCAATCAAAACGCGCTATAATATTATGTCGTTATAGGGCTATTGTAAAAAATATCCCTTTTACGTTAGACTAAAAAAGCTGAAGGTTTTGACAGCAATACAATTACAAAGGTGATAAAACACTATTAAGAAAGACTGAAAGTAAGAATAGGAGATTTCACGGTTATGGAAAAATTTACGGCTATCTTTGAAAGGGATGGAGATTACTGGATTGGCTATGTAGAAGAACTGCCAGGGGCCAACACGCAGGGATTGACACTTGATGAGGCACGTGAAAATCTCAGGGAGGCAGTGAGTATGGTCATAGAGGCCAATCGTGAAATCATTAGCCATGAATATGAGGGCAAAAATGTTGTGAGAGAACAGCTTACCGTAACCATTTGTAATGAAGCGGAGTGAGTTGCTGAGACATCTTAAACGGTATGGATGTAAACTGTACAGAGAAGGTGGCAATCATTAGGTTTTTTGGAATCCAGCCAAAGGAAAAACAACTTCTATGCCAAGACATGCCGAGATTAGTGATAAACTCTCAAGAAAGATTTGTAAGGATTTAGGAATACCAAATATTCCTTAACCAAGCCACTCAAAATCGTCGCTAAAGAAAACAAGGTATTTAAAAAAATATCCCTTTTACGTTAAACTAAAGAAGATGCATGAACTGCTATCAAGAAAAGATTTTGACAGCAATACAATTACAGAGGTGATAAAACACTATAAGGAAGACGAAGATGATTGAAACTATAGATAAGTACCATGAACAAGATAAAAGAATGGGTCAAGGGGACTTCTTCGTGGCCGGGGCGGGTGCGACTTTTAGCCAGGGGTTGCCAACCCCCCGCTGCGGCAAGATTGCGCCTCGCCCCTCCCCTTGTAGGGGGGTTGAAGGGGCCAGGTGCGACCTGGAGCGACAAGAAGCAGAGCCGCCCCCTTCATTCTTTTCCTCCCCTTTCTTTGCGGTGTTGTTGCTCGTGCTACAGGTAGCTTTGCTGTTGTCGTGTACGAGGGAGATTCGGTATACGGAGGATGAGATAAGGGGGTTTAGTCCGGAGGCAAAGGAGCATATAAGAAACGGTGAGATAGCCTTTTTCATGGCGCCGGAGGAAGTTAGATTTGCAATCGGCTCTCCAACCGACATATGGGTGCTGCCGCCAACGTCGGATGGCAAGGAGCGCGTGCAGTGGATTTATAAAAAGTGGGGAGGGGCTATTACGACAAACCTCGTGTTTGTAGGTAACAGACTAATGGAAATCACAAGCAATGATCAAAACCTCAAAAGAAGATGAAATCTAAAGAAATAAGAGACAGCTTTCTGCAGTACTTCCAACTCAAAGGACACGAACTCGTAAAGAGTGCCGCCCTGGTCCCAAAGGGCGACCCAACCATACTGTTCACCAATGCCGGAATGGTGCAGTTTAAGAACTACTTTCTCGGCGCAGGCACACCGTCCTATACCAGGGCCGCCTCCTGCCAAAAGTGTATGAGGGCCGGGGGTAAACAGAGCGACATAGAAAACGTTGGTTTTACGGCAAGACACCACACGCTCTTTGAGATGCTTGGCAACTTCTCCTTCGGGGATTACTTTAAACGCGACGCCATTGTCTATGCCTGGGAACTCCTTACACAGTGCTTTAAACTCCCGGCAGATAAGCTCTACGCCTCCGTCTATGAGGACGACGACGAGGCCGCAGCCCTGTGGACACAACATACGTCGATCTCACCACAGCGGGTGATACGCCTGGGGGCAAAGGACAACTTTTGGCAGATGGGCGACACCGGCCCCTGTGGGCCTTGCTCGGAAGTCATCATCGACCAGGGTGCCCATATGGGATGCAATAAACCAGACTGTGACGTGGGCTGTGACTGTGACCGATACCTTGAACTCTGGAACCTCGTCTTTATGCAGTTTGACAAGGACTCAAACGGCAATCTCATCCCGCTGCCCAAGCCAAGCATCGATACCGGCATGGGCCTTGAGCGTATAACGGCCGTGATGCAACAAAAACCTTCTAACTTTGACACCGACATCTTTGCCCCAATCATAGAGGCCATCAGCACCAGCTCCGGCGTCCCATACGGCAGGGATAAACGTCAGGACTCATCAATACGCGTGGTGGCAGACCACATACGCAGCCTTACCTTTCTACTGAGCGAAGGCCTCCTGCCAGCTAACGATGGCCGTGGCTATGTCCTCAGAAGGATAATCCGCCGCGCTAGCAGACATGCCAGAGTTTTGGGGATGGACAGGGTGTTTCTATACAGCCTCGTACCTGCTGTGATCGAGGCAATGGGTGAGGTCTACCCCGAAATCACAATAAACAGCAACCGCTCCCAAGACATACTCAAAAACGAAGAAGAACGCTTCTTCAGGACACTCCAAAAGGGTACCGAAATTATAGATGACCTGATCAGCTCACTGCGGGCATCAAACCAGAACGTCATACCCGGGGAGGAGGTCTTTCGTCTGTACGACACTTATGGATTCCCTCTGGAGTTGAGCGTGGAGATAGCCCGCGAAAACGGTATGACCGTCGATGAGGACGGTTTTGTGTATGAGATGGAGAGACAAAAGACCCGCGGTAAGGCCTCCTGGACTGAGGAAAATCACGGCCTGTCGGTGATCATGACCTCACTGTACAACAGCGCAGTAAAGATAGGCGGTGAGACGTATTTTCTCGGTTATGAGTTACTGGAGTCGGAGGCCGAGGTACGCTTGTTGCTCAAGGACTCCGAAAACGTCGATACCCTCCTTGCGGGACAGCAGGGGGAGATCATCCTTGACAAGACCCCATTCTATGGAGAGTCCGGCGGACAGGCGGGAGACACCGGCATTATCACTAATGATGATACCCTCATAGAGGTAACGGATACAAAAAAGACCCACAACAATCTCGTTATCCACAAGGTGGTGCTCAAAAAGGGACATATACGCCTCTCTGACAGGGTCTTTTGCAGGGTGAACGAACAGGACAGACTCGCCACGATGAGAAACCACAGCGCCACTCACCTGTTGCACGCCGCCCTGAGAAACCTCCTTGGGGAACACGTCAAGCAGGCAGGCTCACTTGTATCTTCAATGCGCCTGCGGTTTGATTTCACGCACTTCTACCAACTCAGCCCCGCTGACAAGGATGCCATCGAGGACATGGTCAATGAAAAGGTCATGGACAATCTCAGGATCAACACCCACCTGATGGGCCTCAAGGAGGCGATCTCCTATGGGGCAACGGCCCTCTTTGATGAGAAGTACGGCGACGTCGTGCGCGTCGTCGAGATGGATGGTTTTAGCAAGGAGCTTTGTGGTGGTACCCACTGCACGGCCAGTGGTGAAATAGGACCGTTTGTCATCGTCTCCGAGGCCAGTATTGCATCAGGCGTACGCAGGATAGAGGCGCTGACCGGCAAGCAGGCGCTGGCTCATATAAGAAAAAACACTCAACAACTACATGAGATTGCACAGACCCTCAAGACGGATAACCCCCTTGATAAGGCCTTGACCCTGTCACGACACACCAGGGAACTTGAAAAGGAGCTGGAACGCCTCAAACACAAGGCAATGACCAACGAAACGTCAACGTACCTCAGTGGGATCGTTGAGATCAACGGGGTCAAGACGCTTGTAGTCAGAAAAGACGGTTTTAATCAGAAGGAGTTGCGTGACTTTGCTGATAGCTTGAAGGGGCGGCTGGGCAACGCCATTATACTGGTTGCCTCGACCCTGCAAGACCAGACAAACTTCCTCTGCATGGTGGCAAAGGACCTGACGGACAGGTTTGATGCAGGCAGTTTGTTAAAGGTCGTTGCATCTGCATCAGATGGCAGAGGCGGTGGCAAGAGGGATATGGCCCAGGGAGGTACCAAGCAAAACGATAAGGTCAATGATGCCTTAAGCAAGATATATGACGCTATTAAAAAGGAGACCACGTAAATGATACTGAACTCGTTAAAGAATGCCATGTTTGCAGCGCTTGGCGCACAAGAGATGGTAATGGAACTGGTGGAGAAACTCGTCCAAAAGGGACAACTCAGTGAGGCGCAGGGCATGAAATTGGTCAAGGAGTGGACCGACAAGATCAATCAAACCGGCACGGATATATCCATAAACCTGGCGGAGGTGGTACACAAGACACTGGAGAGGATGAGTCTGCCAACAAAGGAGGACTTTGACGGTCTTGTCAAAAAGGTGAACATTCTCACAGCAAGGGTCAGCGACCTGGAGGAAATAATAAAACACACCACCGTAAAAGATACCAAAGACGTATAGACGATAGATGCTCTCTGAACTGCTCAAGCTCCGCAGAACCTACAAAAACATAAACCGGATCAGCCAGATTTTAAACGTGTTTATCAAGCACGGGTTTGGGCAGATCGTAGAGATGCTCAACCTCAGTCGTTTGATTCCATTTCGTAAGCGACTAAAGCTCCTGGCCGAGGGTGAGCTTATCGAGACAACGGTGGCCGAGCGTCTGAGGCGTGCCTTTGCCGAGTTGGGGCCGTCGTTTATCAAGCTGGCGCAGATACTTTCCTCCAGGCCCGACCTAATAACCGAAAAGTATGCCGGTGAATTTGAAAAGCTCCAGGACGAGGTCCCACCCTTTGACTTCATCGAGGTAAGGGAGATAATCGAAACCGACCTAAAGACACCCATAGAGGACATCTTTGCCTCCATAGATAACCAACCCATAGCCGCGGCGTCGGTCTCACAGGTGCACAACGCCGTACTCAAGGATGGTACCAAGGTTGTGGTCAAGGTACAACGCCCAAGGATCAGGGAAATCATTGAAACCGACATAAGTATCATGAAGTTCTTGTCTGCCCTTATGATAAAGTACCTGCCCGACGCCGACGTCTTTAATCCGCTGGGCATAGTGGAGGAGTTTGCAAAGACGATCAGGAAGGAGTTGAACTTTACCGAAGAGGTTAGGAACATCGCCCGCTTTGCAGCGAACTTCAAGCACTCATACGCTATAAAGATACCGCTCACCTACGACAAGTACATATCCGACAGGGTCATCGTCATGGAGCGGATCGAGGGCATACGCATGAGCGACCTCGATGCCATAGACAGGGCCGGGCTGGATAGGCATGACATAGCGGTAAAGCTCGTAAATGCCTACTTTAAGATGATCCTCGATGACGGATTCTTTCATGCCGACCCACACCCGGGTAATCTCTTTGTCCTGGACGACGGCAGGGTGGCCATAGTGGATTTTGGTATGGTTGGCTGGATCACCCCGGACGTCATGGAGAACATAGCCGCGATCCTGCTGGCGCTCATCAACAAGGACTTCAGTTCGATGATTGACGAGTTCATAGCCCTTGGCATGGTTACCGAAGAGGTAGACCTTGACCGGTTCAAGCATGAATTCATGGCCGACATGATGGAGCTACTCCTGCCACTGTACGATTCGGCCTTGGCTGAAATCAACTTCGCACAATACCTTGACACTATAACCCGGCTGTCCATCAAACACAAACTCAGGATACCATCCTCCATGTTGCTAATTGACAAGTGTATGCTCATAATAGACAGCATCGTGCGGGACCTTGACCCGGGGTTTAATTTCATCTCACACGCAACCCCCTACACCTCCACTTTGCTGCGGAAGAAATATGGCCCCAAGCGCGTCATTGACAAGTTTCAGCGCAACTTCAACGAAGTCGCCGACGCTGTCATCGACACCCCTAAAAAGATGCGGGTACTCCTAAGGCGTCTCATAAACAACGAGCTTACCGTCAAGATATCCCTCGTGGGCATCGACCGTCTGATCAGGGACCTTGACCGCTCCACCAATCGCCTCTCCTTCAGCATCGTTATAGCCTCGATCATAATGAGCTCCTCGATCCTGACAGTCTCAGGTATCGGAGCCAAGATATTTGACATCCCGGCCATAGGCACCCTGGGGTTTGTGATCGCATTCTTCCTCGGCATCTGGCTGATCATCTCCATCCTGCGATCAGGAAGGCTTTGAAAGAAGAAAGACGCAAAATATGAACCATGATTACACATATAGCATATTTCGATTGGATTAAATACAAAAATGTGGCATTTTTACGGGGTCAAGGGGACTGGTCCCCTTGCAGGGGGTTCT
>JADGAE010000115.1 GCA_015232165.1 Nitrospirota bacterium | reverse complement strand
GGCCCCCTTGCAGGGGGTTCTGAAGGGGGGCGGAGCCGCCCCTTTCTTTCCCCAAGGCACCCATGAGTTTCTTATGCGCCCAACCTTGACATCCAATGGAAAGAAATGGTATTTTATATTCACTATATGGAAAAGGACTATAAAGACACACTAAACCTCCCGCAGACGGAGTTTCCTATGAAGGCAAACCTCGTAAAGAGAGAGCCTCAGACCCTTTCCTTCTGGAAAGACAACGCCGTTTACCAGCAGATGCTGCAAAAGAACAAAGACAACACAAGCTACATCCTGCACGATGGCCCACCCTATGCAAACGGACACATACACATAGGACATGCCCTCAACAAGATACTCAAGGACATAATCGTGAAGTATAACTCCATGAGGGGGCGCTATGCACCCTACGTCCCTGGATGGGACTGTCACGGCCTGCCCATCGAACATCAGGTGGACAAGGAACTGGGCAGCAAGAAGGCCGATCTGTCGGTCAACGAAAGACGCCTGCGCTGCCGAAAGTACGCCGAGGGATTCATAGACATCCAGAGGGAGGAGTTTATACGCTTGGGGGTCTTTGGTAAGTGGGACACCCCATATGTAACGATGAGCTATGATTATCAGGCAACCATTGTCAGGGAGTTTCACATGTTTCTGACAAAGGGCTACGTATACAAGGGCAGAAAGCCGGTGCATTGGTGTTCCTCCTGTATGACGGCCCTGGCGGAGGCCGAGGTCGAGTACAACGACAAACGCTCCCCCTCCGTCTTTGTCCGATTTAAGGTTTTAGCGGCAGACCTCCAAAGGATAACCACGGATGCTAATATAAAAGACGTATACATAGTCATCTGGACGACCACGCCCTGGACACTGCCGGCCAACATGGCCCTGGCGGTACATCCGGATATCGACTACGCCGTGGTTGTCAAGGACGCAAGCGCATACATCGTGGCAAGTGACCTCGTTGAGAGGTTGAAGGATACAATAGCAATTGGTACAACAATAGCCGCTACCCTCAAGGGCAGTGTTCTGGAGGGGATTAAGACCGCACATCCCTTTGTTGACAGGACATCTACGGTGGTAACGGCACCGTTTGTCAGCGCAGAGGATGGCACGGGTATCGTGCACATAGCCCCTGGACATGGCGAGGACGACTATGGTGTTGGCATACAACACGGACTTGATATCTACGCCCCGGTTGACAATGCCGGCAAGTTTACCGCCGAGGTGGATTTCCTCCAGGGTAAGTTTGTCCTGTCGGCAAACGAGGAGATCATAGAACTCTTAAACAAGAACCATGACCTACTACACAGAGAGGAGATCACGCACTCATATCCGCACTGCTGGCGCTGCAAAAGGCCGGTCATATTCCGTGCAACCGACCAGTGGTTTATCTCCATGCAGAGGGACGATTTAAAGAAACGCTGCCTCGATGAGATAGAGCGCGTCAATTGGATCCCCGCATGGGGCATAGACAGGATCAACGCGATGGTCAAAAACAGACCGGACTGGTGCATATCCAGACAGCGCTCCTGGGGCGTGCCCATAGCCGTGCTCAACTGCAAGGGCTGTGGCAAGGTCGTCACCGATCAGGCCGTCCTGATGCTGATAGTCGATAAGGTGCAGGCGCAGAGTGCAGATGTCTGGTTTGAACTCCCTGCGAAGGCGTTCCTGCCACAGGGCTACTCATGTGACAACTGCGGCGGTAAGGAGTTTGACAAGGAGAGCGATATCCTCGATGTGTGGTTTGACTCCGGGGTGAGTCACCAGGCGGTGCTTGAGAGGTTTGAGGGACTGTCCTGGCCCGCTGACATGTATCTGGAAGGCAGCGACCAGCACAGGGGATGGTTCCAAAGCTCACTGATTACCTCCACCGGCGTAAGGGATAGGGCACCGTTTAAGACCGTCCTCACGCACGGCTTTGTCGTCGATGGCAAGGGCAAGAAGATGTCAAAGTCCCAGGGCAACGTCATTACCCCGGCGGATTTAATCAGCCAAAACGGTGCCGACATCCTGAGACTCTGGGTGGCCGCCGAGGATTACAGAAACGATATCAGGATATCCAAAGAAATCCTTGACAGGCTTACAGAGGCATACAGAAAGATCAGAAACACGTGCAGGTTTCTCATCGGCAACATCAATGACCTCGACAACGCAGACTACAGCGCCCACCTCAACGAACTGGACAGATGGGCCATGCACAGACTCCAGGTTCTAATCACGCAGGTGACAAGGGCCTACGACAACTACAGCTTTCATGAGGTCTTCCACTGCATACACAACTTCTGTATTATCGACATGAGTTCCTTCTACCTGGACATAATAAAAGACAGGGTCTACACCTTTGCCGCCAATAACCCTCAAAGACGCGCGGCACAGTGGACAATGAAAAAGACCCTGACAACGTTGACCGCCCTGATGGCACCGATCCTGTCATTTACGGCCGAAGAGGTCTGGCAGCACTTTAAGGACAAGGGGCATGGCAGCATCTTTTTGGTGGATTTCCCGGTCCCCGACCCCGGCTTCATAGACGACACACTTGACCAGAGGTGGCAGGCATTGGTAAAGATCAGGGACATCGTAAACAAGGCCCTCGAGATAAAGAGACAGGAAAAGGTCATTGGCAACTCCCTTGAGGCAAAGGTCAGCCTCTTCTGCGATGAGTCATACATGTCGCTGATAAGTGATTACAAGGACTTCCTGCCAACCCTGTTTATCGTCTCACAGGCAGAGATACTCCCATATGATCAACGACCTAAGAAACTATTGATCCTCACTAAGGATGGTAGCTATGAAGAAAGACAAGTGGAAGAGGGCGATACACTGGTAGTTGTTGTCGTCAAGGCAGAGGGACGCAAGTGCGAGAGGTGTTGGAACGTTAGCGTCTGTGTTGGCAGCTTTAGCGATGAACCTGAGCTGTGCAGCAGGTGCTACGACGTCCTGCATCCACAAGACGTTAAGCAATGAACACCGGATGGATAAACAGTATCACAACCGGTAGCGGTGGTAAGAAAGCCGGGTTTTATGCCATCGCAGCTGTCATATATCTCCTGGACCAGGGTAGCAAGTACTTAATAGTACAAACGCTGCCTCTGCATGACTCAAGGGAGGTTTTGCCGTTTTTTAACATTGTCTACGTCAGAAACATTGGCTCGGCATTTGGATTGTTTAAGGGACTTGGTAACGGCACATTTATAGTGCTCTCCGTTGTGGCCCTGGCAATACTTGCCGTGCTTATCAGGATAAGCGACAGTGATCTCTATGCGTTTTCTCTGTTACTGGGTGGTGCGGCTGGCAACGCAACTGACAGGGTTGCAAGGGCATACGTGGTAGATTTTCTCGACCTCTATGTTGGCAGATATCATTGGCCGGCCTTTAACGTGGCCGACTCTGCTCTCACTATTGGAATTGTGCTCCTGATAATCAGCCAGTTCAGGGCAAAAACAAGCATTGTAAAATGATGCTGACAGTCTCTAAGAAAAAAAACAGGAGTAATTTATATGGAAAAAATTGATCTGAAAAAGACTCTCAAACACCTGTATCAGCCATCATCAAAGGCGGTGGAGACGGTGGATGTACCGCAGATGAACTTCTTGATGATAGATGGCATCGGTGACCCCAATACCACGGAGGCATTTAAGAACTCAATAGAGAGCTTGTTTTCGCTTTCGTACACGCTCAAGTTCATGGCCAAGAAGTTGCCCGCGGCAAAGGACTACACCGTTATGCCCCTGGAAGGGATATGGTGGACGCAGGGGGATCAATTTGATGTCTTGAACAAGGATGCCTGGCAGTGGACCTTGATGGTCATGCAACCGGAGTATGTTACAAAATCATTATTTGAGGAAGCCCTTGAGCAGGCAAAAAAGAAGAAAACACTTTCACGACTTAATAATGTAAGGTTTGAGCCCTTCCATGAAGGACTATGTGCACAGGTCATGCACAAAGGACCTTTCTCTACCGAAAGCCAGACCATAGGAATCATTCATAGCTATATCAAAGAAAACGGCTATGTACTCGTTGGTAAACACCACGAGATATACCTGAGTGATCCACGTAAGACGTTGCCTGAGAACATGAAGACCGTATTGCGGCAGCCTGTAAAACCGGCTTAGATACAAGAGTTAAACATCCACGCATTGGTGGGGATGGGGATTACAAGGGGTAGAGTATTACACCGCCTCGACAATGACTATCGCTGCCGTGCGAGCGGAGCCGCCCTCCTTTTCGTCTTTTCTTTTGGTGTTATAACGTAGAACAAATTTACCGTGAAGGCTGGTTGATTTTGGTTTGAGTATGTGCTACCATAAGGGTATGGCAGTAACGTTACCGATAGAAGTATACGAAGCCCTGGAAAAGACCATGGAGCATGAAGACGCCAAACGGGTTGTCAAGGCGTTTGAGACGACAATCTCCGACCTCACCGAGTACAAGTGGAAAACTAGCAAAGACGAGCTTTTGTCGGAAATGGAAAAAAGATTTGCTACAAAATCCGATTTGGCTTTGATTAAAGCGGAGTTAAAAGCCGATCTGTCATTACTTCAAACAAAGCTGGAATCCAAGATGCTGTTATACTTCCTCATCCTCATATTTGTCATTATCCTGACCAACTCCAAGGCACTTGAGATGTATTCGCCGGCTACAGAGGCATTGAAAGACAACGCAACAGCCTCATCATTAAAGGGGGAGGTCAAGGAGGGTGTGGGGCACGATTTTCCCGCAGCGGGGGTTGGCAAGGGGTTGGCAACCCCCGGTTCAGTGCCCCTGGCTGAAAGTCGCACCCGTCCCGGCCACAAAACGCCCTCTTTGTTCTTTTCTTCTACGTTGCTTTCCGGTTGAGGTATTCTTTGAGTTTTTGTACGGACATTGCCCGGTGACTGATTGTGTTTTTTACCTCTTGTCCGAGCTGTGCAAAGGTTTGCGTGTAACCATCGGGGACAAAGACCGGGTCGTAACCAAAACCGGAGTCCCCCATTGGGGTATCAATAATTCTGCCTCGCACCTCACCCTCAAAATAACGCTCTACGCCGCCCTCGATCAGGCACAGGACGGAGACAAACCTGGCCCCACGCCCCGATGCAGGCACTCCGGTGAGCAGATGCAACAGGTGCACGATGTTGTCGGCATCGGAAGAGCCGTGTGACCCAACAGCAGCATCCTGCATGCTTGCAAACCGCGCCGAATAGACCCCCGGTGCCCCGTCCAACTCCTCCACCTCCAGACCGGAGTCCTCGGCCACGACGTCTACGCCGGTCTTTTGATAGAGGCAGAAGGCCTTTTTGTAGGCGTTTTCGTGATAGTTCTTGCCGTCCTCAAGCACGCCGGTGTCCGAAAGGAGTTCACCGGGGGCAAGGAACGTGTACGGGGTTGCCTCAAACAACCTGTTGATCTCCCTGATCTTTCCCTTGTTATTGGTAGCCAGATATAGGTTCATCTTCCAACACCTTCTTTTGAATCTCTATGAGCTGCATTATCCCGGAGGCGGCCAGGTCAAGTAGTTCGTTTACGATCTGTCGCGGAAATGGTGCCCCCTCGGCACAGCCCTGGATTTCTACGTACTTGCCGGAGGCCGTCATTACTACGTTCATATCGACGTCGGCATGTCTATCTTCTTCGTAACAGAGGTCCAGTCTCAATTGGCCATCCACAACGCCCACGCTGGTGGCAGCGAGGTACTCCTTGAGCGGGAATCTGCGGATCATGCCGTTTCTTTCGGCAAATCGCAGGGCGTCAATCAGGCATACAAGCGCCCCCGTGATGGATGCCGTGCGTGTCCCGCCATCGGCCTGGATCACATCGCAGTCAATGAGGACGGTACGTTCACCCATCTGGGACATGTTTATGACGCTACGCAGTGCGCGGCCTATCATGCGTTGGATTTCGTGGGTACGGCCTCCGATCTTGCCCGTCTTGGCCTCCCTTGTCAGGCGCGACTGCGTGGAGCGTGGCAGCATCGAGTACTCGGCAGTTATCCAGCCCCGTCCGGTGTCCTTCAAAAAGGATGGTACGTTCTCTTCAATCGTGGCCGTGCATATGACCTTGGTATTGCCCATCTCTATCAGCGCCGACCCCTCGGCGTGTCCTATAAACCCCCGACGTATGGTTACAGGGCGTAACTGATCCGGCTTTCTTGTATCGGGTCTCATTTGTAGTAATATCCTCCTTGTTCGATAATCAATAGTTGCCTGGCCTTCGGGTGCATAAGAAATTCATGGATTGTGCTTCGGCAAAGATAAGGAATGGGGGCTTCGCCCCCTTACCCCCTACAAGAAGGGCGTTTTGTGGCCGGGGTGCCTCACCCCCTCCGCCCCCTCCTTGACCTCCCCTGCAAGGT
>JADGAE010000114.1 GCA_015232165.1 Nitrospirota bacterium | reverse complement strand
TAAGAAAGTCATGGGTTGCTGCGTCAAAGAAAAGAATGGGGACTCCGTCCCCTAACCCCCTGCAAAGAGGGCGGCTCCGCCCCCTCCTTGACCTCCCCCGCAAGGGGGCCGGCCCCCTTGACCCCATAATCTTACCCATGAAAAATTTATGCACCCGGTTCAGACATCTTTATGCTTAAGTCAACAGCATTAGGTGTGTAGGGGGGCTGATATGAGAAGAAATAGTGGGACAGCCCCCCTTTTTTTAATTCCGTTTATTCATCTGCTTGTCTGGTGCTGTTAGCAACAGGCCTAATCGGTTTTGTCTTTGGCAATGGCTTGCCTTCCTGAAGTTTTTTGGCAGGGTCCATTTTGTGAGGAGGAGGTGTGGTGGTTATACCCTGGAGTGTTTTTTTGGCTGCTTCTGCCTCCGCACTCTTTGGGAACTCCTCTATCAGTTGTTGCAAGATAGTCTTTGCAGTTCTTGGGTCCTTTATTTCAATAAAGGCCTGTGCCTGTTTCAACTTTGCAGCAGGGATTTTAGCATTGCCAGGGTATTTTTTTACAACCACGTCGTAGCTAAGTATGGCATCCTCATAGCTACCCTCTCTGTAGTACGTTTCAGCGATCCAGAAGTGACTGTTGCCGGTAAGCTGGTTGGCAGGATTGTCCTTGACCAGACGATAAAACTTGTCTCTCGCCTCTTTGAACTTGCCATCCTGGAAGTCCTTGATGGCGGCATCATAAAGTGTTTTGACGTTGCCGTCCTCAGGTTGCGGCTGCACGGTAGGGGGCGGTTGCGTAGTCGGCGGCGTTTCACGGTTCGATTCGTTCCTGGAAGGTACTATGCCGACTCCCTTCTGCTGCAATGCAGCGTCTACCCGACCCATCTTTAGCCGCAGCTCTTTCATGTCATTTTCAATGTGCTCAATCTGCGCCCTAAGAACGTCTCTGTCCGTCTTGCTTTCGCCAATCATCTTGTCTACGTAATGTCTTCTTTCATCGTAGCGACCCTGCAACTGCTGCATCTCCCTGTTTAGGTGTTCAAACTTGGAGTTGAGACTCTCCTGGCTCTCGCGTATAGCGTCAGAGACATCGGGCTTTGCGGGCTTGCTTTGCTGTTGCTGTTTTTGGGTCTCTATGATTGCCACACGTTTTTTTACATCCTGTATCTCATCCTTTTGGGCATACTGAGCACTGCGCAACGCATTGAGATCGTTCCTTATGTGACTGTACTCATCCGTTGACGCACAACCACTAACAATAACCGACACCACTGCCGGCAAACATAGTCGCACCAATGTTCTTAGCTTATAACGCACTTAAACGCCTCCTGCCTGCCGCTACCTGCTGATTACAAATGCGGCACGCCTGTTCTTGGACCAACACGTCTCATTGTGCTCAGGGCACAGGGGTTTTTCCTTACCAAACGTTACCGTCTCCATACGCGCTGCCGGTACTCCCGATGACACCAGGAAGCTCTTTGTCGCCTGCGCCCTCTGGTCTCCAAGGGCCAGGTTGTACTCGCTCGTGCCTCTTTCGTCGCAGTGCCCCTCGATCAAGATACTCACTGACTTGTGCGCCAACATCCAATCCGATATCTTACGCAGTACAGGCTTGCTCTCATCCAATATGTCATATCTGTTGTAGGCAAAGTTAACGTTCTTAAAGACGTTCTGCATTGCAGCCCTAATCTCCTCTTCCGTCAGTCCCCTGTCCTTGATTGACTCTTTGTCAACAGATGTGGTGTCGCGGCCGTCCTTTGAGGTGTCTTTAGGGGCGGTATCCTTATCCCTGGCGGTATCCCTGGTTGGCGGGGGCGGTTGATCAGGGACTACAACCTCCTTCTGCGCGCAGCTTACTATAAACAGCACTGCGAAAATCAAAACTACCAAACGCTTCATTCAAAAACCTCCATTAGTTGTGTGACCATGAAGGGCCAAGGGCCCTTGTATTTTTGGGTGATATCCTGCGTTGTTCTTCTCCGGTTACACTCATTGCGTAGACGCCCTTTACGCCGTCCCGGTCCGAGGTAAACACTACGTATCGGCCATCGGGGGAAAAAGACGGGTCCTCGTTATTGCCCGCACTGGTCAAGACCGTCAGGTTGGTGCCATCGGGTTTTATCGTGGCTATTTGAAACCGGCCCCCGGTTGTCATACAAAATACAATCAGGTCCCCTGCCGGTGACCACTCCGGGGCTGTGTTGTAGTTGCCTTCAAAGGTGAGTCTCCGGGAATCGCTGCCATCCGAGTTCATGATGTACAACTGCGGGGTCCCGCTCCGGTTGGAGACATAGACTATCTGCCTGCCATCGGGTGAGGAGGCCGGTGAGACCTCTATCGTATCGGCATATGTCAGAGGGGTCAGCACCTTGGAATTGAGCTGTAACATGTATATGTCGGGGGAACCCTTACTGGAGGAAGACAGCAACAAACCCTTGCCGTCCGGGGTAAAGTCACCCACGAGGTCGGTTGCCTTGGAGGAAAACACCTCCGTCTCGGAGGCCGTATCAAAGTTTAATATGCTGATTACCCATTTCCCTTTCTTAAGCGAGGAATATGCCAATCTCTTGCCGTCGGGTGACCAGCGCGGTCTGGCGATAAGACTACTCTTTTTGACTATCTTCTTCATACGTTGTCCGTCAAAGTCCATAAGGTATATAGACCTTGCATCAGCATTGTCATAGCCAACGAAGGTGATCCTGGTGCTGAATATCCCCTTTTGGCCGGTGATTGCCTCATAGAGGTCATCCGCTATCTTGTGTGCCAGGGGGCGCAAGAGGTCCTTTTTGGTTGAATAGTTCTTTTTAAGGATATTCCTTCCCTCGACAACGTCGTACACCGACACCGTTACATTAAGGGAGGAGTCGGATGTCCCTTCAAAGACACCCTTTACCACGGCATCCACGCCAAGCGGGCGCCAGTTATCCGGATTAAATGGCATATCCGAAGTCTCAAGAAAGGCATTCTTGCCAACAAACGAAAAGAGATTGGTAAACTGCAAATCCGACGTTATTATATCGGACACCCCCGGTCCCTCTGCAATGCCGGTAAAGTCCTGTATGGCGATGGGGAGCTTCCGTCCCCCGGGGGAGGTTACATCGATGTATACCCTACCCTCGGCCACGCCGGCTGCACACAGCAGCAGCAATAAAATCAGTTGTGAGATGTTAAATAAGCTTATTTTTATCTTTTTCATGGATAAAACCTTATGGCGACCTCCATGTTATCCACCGGCGGTACCGGCAACGGGACCGCCTTGTTCACCGCACTGAGGCAGGAGCGATCATAGAAGGTATTGCCGGAGGACTTTTCAAGTCTTATATGTTCAATCTTACCGTCCTTTGTGATGTTAAAAAAGACGATTGCCTCCAGACCCTTTTTCGCGGAATCCGGAAATATCCACCGCTTTCTGATCAGGTCTCCAATCAGGCCAATATATTGAGCCATTATATCGTTGCTTTCAACCCCGTTAGGTGATTCATACATGGAGGGGGTGCTGCCTTGCCGCTGTGTTGTCGCCTGGTTGTTGGTTGAACCGTTGTCCGCCTTCAGGCTTATCGTGGAACGCAGCCTGCTCTGTTGTTGCAGCTTCTTTTTGGCCTTCAGCAGCGCTATGCTCTCCTCGACACTTACCGTGGGTTCTTGCGTTGTAGTCTCCTTATTTGGTGGGACATTCGGGGGTTCCTTCTTCACCTCTACAACGGGTTTGGTGACCTCCTTTTTGGGAACCGGCACCTCCTTGGGAACCGGCACCTCCTTGACCTCTTTTTTAACCTCGGGTTTTACAGGCCTTTGCACCTGCGGTTTCTCCACGCGCGGTTTCGCTACGGCCTCGGTTGCCTCACCCGCCGGAGGTTTAGACGCCTTGCCGGCATCGCCCACGGAGACCAGGCTTACTTTATACGCAGGGGGGACCAGCATCGGGGCATTCTTCTTCATCGTGTAGGCCAACAGCGTAAACATAACCGCATGCAGTATAAACGACACCGCCGTGTTTGCCAGGATATTGGGTTGCCTGTCCATATTGGGCCGTATGTTCATTCCGGCTCTTCTGCTTATGGCAGGCTGTCTGCTTATGTTTGGTTGTCTGGTCATTTTGCCTCTTGCACCGGTTCGGTGACCATGCCGAGTTTTTCGATCCCTGCGGCCTTTATTTCGGCCATCAGTTCGGCCACCTTACCGTAGGGGACGTTTTTATCCGCCTCAAGGTATACATCCGGGTTACGTTTGCTGACGGCCTTGAGTTTATCCACTAATTGCTGCATCGTAAACTTCTCCTTGTTGAGGTGGATATCACCGTTCTTTTTTATGGTAATAGTGAACCTGTCCTGACTTGGCATAGACGTCCCCTTTGTCTGTGGCAGGTCTACGTCGAGTCCCTGTTTCATCATCGGGGCGGTTACCATAAAGATAACCAGCAGCACCAGCATCACGTCCACCAGGGGGGTGACGTTGATATCAGCAAGCACGTGTCTATCTCTTTCTATCTTCATTATTCATCATCCCGTTAAAGAATGCCACGAGGTCTTCTGCAAAGTCATCCATCTCTATAGTCATGGTACGCACGGTATTTAAGAAAAAGTTATATCCCATAACGGCGGGTATGGCCGCTGCAAGTCCCGCGGCTGTTGTGATGAGCGCCTCGGCTATGCCCGGGGCCACAACCGCCAACGATGCCGACCCCGCCGAACCGATCCCTCTGAATGCGTTCATTATGCCCCATACGGTGCCAAAGAGACCTATAAACGGTGTTGTAGAGCCGGTGGTTGCCAGAAATGCCAGGGCTTTCTCCAGCTTGGCGCTTTCAGTGGAGCTGTACCTGCGCACCGCACGTCTTAGACCGTCTATGCCTTCGATGTCCCTGTCCTCATACACGGAGCGGTAGATGTTGGCCACAGGACTGAGGTTGCAGGCCCTGGCCACCTTGTTAAGCCCCGAGGCCTCCTTGCCGGAGCGGAAGTACCTCAGAAACGAAAGCGTCTCCCCCTTGGCCTTGGAGAAATGCTTCCACTTGGACAATATGATACCCCATGAGACAACCGAAAACACCAGCAGTGTCACCAACACCAGCTTTACGACCACCCCTGCCTGGAGTATTAAACTTAACGCTGTTTGATCCATAATCGTTATACCTTATACCAACAAGTTATTTTAGTACAACGTTACTCAAAAGTCAACCGTCTGCTTTTTCCTTTACGCAGGCCGTCAAAAAAGATTCAAGGTCATTGACCTGTGGCATGTTGCCCAATATGCGGCCAATGTACCCACGCTCTAACAGCAGTTTGTGCGAGGTGCTGAAGTTGAGATCGAATATCCAGGACAACTGGAGCAGCTTGTAGTCATCCAGCGTAGAGACGTCCTTGAGGGCCACCATCCGTCTGTTGTAGATGCACCTCAATACGTCGTCGCTACAGGTGCCAACCAGGGGCAGGCCAAGTGCCGCCGCCGAAGGACGGTCGGCCTCGTCGGTGTCGAAGTATTCGATGAACACTCGCCAGATGTCAAGTTTATCGGCATCACGGATGAGCTTCAGGTGTGTCACGGTCTCGGCATTGAGCCCGGTGGGGACCTTGTAGGCGTTGTGATATTTTACGGACTGTGTGAGGATGGCATACTCGTCTTCGTTCATCCTGGCAAGCGGGCCTTCCTTGACGAGGGTCTCTACGCCCAGGGTGCCGTGATTTACGGAGATGCTGTCTCTGAAGGTCTTGTACCGGGCGTACTGGGGGAATCTGCCAACATCATGCAGCAGACCCACGGCCTCCGCAAGCACGACGCCATCTTCGCTCTCCAGGTGCCGGGGGGCCAGCAGGGCCATGTTTTCCAGGACGCTGAAGGAGTGCCTCTCCTTCAATGTAATGTTTAACCGGTCCTCCCTCCCTGAGCTATAGAAAGACTCACAAAAGCCTTTAAACCAATCCTTCAGTGAAACAAAGTCTTCTCTCTTCATCGTAACATTCTATTTACTGATCATCCTTGCTCATTGTTTTGTACACAATAGTAGTATAATCATGCACACAAAAATTTTCTCATCCGTATACCTACCCCCCTGTAAGACCACCCGCCAGCACCCCACTGAGTGGTGGGTTGCTTGACCCATTTTATACATGCCATTATCCTGTTAGTTCCCCTAAGCTCAGTGTCCAGGGAATTCCTTTTGCAGTTCAGCGTTGATCTTAAGCATGTCCTTTAAGTTATCCCCTGTGAGGTCCCAACTGTACTCGCCCTTGAAGTTGCGTTTTAGCTTTATGTGGACAGGCTTTTTCGGGGGCAAGTTAGAGAGAGTTGGGTCTTTTTTGACCTCGGGGGCTGCCTTACCACCTAGAGCGACATCCGTGCATGATATCAGCAGAGGCAGC
>JADGAE010000113.1 GCA_015232165.1 Nitrospirota bacterium | reverse complement strand
ACGGCCTGTTGACGGCAAGGGGCGGGGCCACCAGTCACGCATCCATTGTGGCCGGAAGGCTTGGAAAGACCTGTGTGGTGGGCTGTGCGGACATGGTCTGCATTGAGCGCGAGGGCAGGATGTCTTTAAAGGGCAGGACGATGAATGCGGGTGACTTTATAAGCATAGATGGCTACAGTGGCACCATTTATGACGGCCAGGTAGAGGTGATAGAGGTGGATGGTATATAGGAAATGGGCACGCACACAGGTATAATGTGACATCACTCTAAAGGCATGACCTGAGAACAAATTTGGATGCATAAATTTTTGGTGGATAACAAGTGGTAATAAAAATGCATATAAAGGGGTCAAGGGGGCTTCTTTGTGCCCGGGGCGGCTCGCCCCCCCCCTTGCAGGGGGTTCTGAAGGGGGCGCGGTAACGTCGCTGTGCGAGCGGAGGGGGTGGGGCACCCCGGCCACAAGACGCCCCTTTCTTTCCCAAAGGCACCCACCACTTTCTTATGCGCCCACAAATTTAACGTGCTTGTTTTTTTTCTTCTATTGTTGTATACTGAATTACTATGAAGAGTGAAGCCAACGGTACGTTTAAGAAGTTCAGCGGGGCCAACAGCCAGTTGAAGGTCCTGCGCACTGCGCCGATGTACAGTGAAAAGCAGAAGAACTTTACGGAACTCATCCCGCATCCGATCATACCACAGGTGTCTATCATGTGGGCTTTTCTGGAGAGTTACCTGAAAAAGACGGCGGACGTCTTCAGGCTCTACCCCGAGACCCGTATTATCCTTGAACAGCGCATTGCCAACCTCAAGGGGTCATTCAAGTTGCAGTCGGAGGGAAAGGTGGTTGATGCCGAAATCGTGGGCACACACCACATCATTGTCAACTATCTCGTCCGTCACTCGCTGATCAACGACACGCTGACTCAGCAACAACGTGAGGAGCTCTTCTTCAACCTCCAAAAGGTCAGGGCGCAACTGTCAAACGCATACGGCACAACCCCCGCCGTCATCGCCGTGGACAAGACCGACAGGTACGTCGTAGACCTGATGTTTATGCTGGCCGAAAGCGTCACAAAGGCCATCTCTGACATGTCCGACAAGTCCTGGATTGAGTGTAATGCAACGCTGGTGGCGGTGTTAAACGTCTACCGCAACCGCCTCGGTAGTCTGCTTGAGCGGTTCCACGTATTTATCAATTCCGCGGAACTGGGCGGGGCTACAACCCCCTCTTTTCACGCACATGCCATGTCGCAGAGAAGGGACGTGGGGGTGGCACTGCTGCCGGATGACAACAGAGAGGACGACACAATACTGACCAAAAAACACTTCGACCGCCTCGGTCCTCGGCCTCTGGATGGACAGTACATTATACAGATACTTCAGGAGATAGCCCTGGAGAACTTCCTCAACGTCGTTGAAATTGTAAACAAAAAATTCAACCCAAACAATGACCTGCTAAGTATTAGACCCGATGACAACATAGATGCTCCCCACAAACAGGAATTGCAGGAGTACATCGTAGTCGTCGGTCAGTCCGACAAACAAGGAGGCTTATACAGATTTCTAAGCCGCCTCAACAACATAAGTAACAAGATAACCGCATACTCCGCCTATGACTTTGAGTCATTCCTGAGCGACCTCAACCAATACGCAGTGGTACAGGAGCTTGAGGGGATTGCGCATTACTTTGACGACAACGCCCCTGCCAAGGTTATATCGGAGCAAAAGAAGATATCAAACTTCTGCCTGTTTATGAAAGACATAAGGGTCAGGCAAAGATACTGGCGGCGCTTTTCAGACCGTGTGATACTCTCCCCCGTGCCCGATATCTTTGCCGCCTCCATGATGAGAAAGATAAAGATACGCGGTGTGGAAGAAAAGATCAAGGCCATCATCAACAAGACCGTCCCTGACGGTATGAGGATAGACGTTGAACTGACCGACTATTTCTGTTTTAGTCAGGGCGAACACATCATACCGGCATTTACGTTTGTGGCCGAGCCGCACGTGTGGTCCCTCTACGGCAAGCCCGTTATGGAGGCCGCCGAGGAGGCACTAAACAGCCACTGGGAAAAGATTTACTACATCACGGAGGCATATGTGCGCTTTATGGGCGACAAGGCCGTTGAGATAGAAATCATCCAGAAGCTGGACGAACTCATTGGCGTCTCAAGCGTCCTGCAGGAGATGTCGCGTAACAAGCTCCCCTTTGAAGGCGACCCCAACAGTCTCCTCTACGCGGGTGTTCAGGCTCCTTTGACCGGGGTTATAGATATCGCCGAAACGACACAAAATTATCTGAGGTACTTTGCCAAGTGTTTCGCCTATGCCAGGAGGAAGAAGATACTCCTGTTGCCTGGCCTGTGTCCGCGTGCCACCGTGATCGAGCTTAAGGAGTTTGACGAGGTGCTCAAGGAGGTCATACAGGTATCTCCGATATCGGTCTACATGCCCATCATGACCCTCGGGCAGTTTGAGAGGCGTCTTGGGCCATACACGCTCCTGAAAGAGGCCAATGCGCGCTTTGAGCTAATCGGAGAGGGACAGGACAGGTTCGTGATACAGAAGATGGGCGGTGAGTGTCGCACCAAGGGAAGACCCGTCTTTCACAGAGACAAGCGTGAACATCTCAAGAGTCATCCGCGCATAAACGAAGAACCACTGGTAGAGGCCATCAGTGAAACCGTCAAACAGTACGTCTTTACAAAGGAGAACCTCGGAAACTCCGCACTGTTGTACTTCCAGCACTACATGAGAGAGTATATAACGCGGGAGTACGCCAGTGAACCTGACGTGTCGTGGAAGAATGTGGCCGAGGTGCTGTTTCACTGCGGTGAGGACATCTACAGCCTTGACACCGGCGTAAACATAGAACAGGTCTTGCAGGCGGCCTTTGCGGCAAGCCTCCATGCCAAGATGGAGATGGCCAGGGCACACAGGCTCATGTGCATCATCAAGGAGGCACGACAGGACGCCATCAAAAAGATGAACGTTGCTAGTCAGAGAGGCGACAGACTGAGGAGTCAGATCGAGGAAGGCGACTTTATGGCCACCTACGAACTCGTCATGGGGCTTATCCAGAGGTGTAAGAAGGATAGTCGTTTTATCCCGTTGTTGAGCTCCCTTAACCTGCCGAAAAACGAAAGAACTCACGAACACATCTTATATATATTCTGCATAAGGCTCGTGGAGCGCTACGAACAGCTCAAGGGCGGTATGACAAAAATAATGCGCAATGAGTTGTTGAGCAACAACCTCAATACGATCTCGTTTTTTAAGCTTGCCGAGGTTATCGTGGAGGAGGCCTTCAACAAGGTCAATGCACGATTTATAGAGGACATCTCCAAAAAGACTCAGGACATTGACAGTTGCATGAGAGACCGTGCCAACTCCGAGTACCTGATGGTGGAACTCATATCGCGTGTGATCTATAAGTATATCAGCGAATCCCCCAAGCGTCGCCAGGAGTACTACAGCGCGGTCAAGTACTACTACGAGGACCACCCGTTTATGACCGAGCTGTTCAGTCACATTGCCGATGAGCTGAGGCGTAAGAGCTTTCAGACGGAGGAGCACTGGAAAGCCCTCGGGGCCGATCCGGCACAAGGTCATCTGGGCCTGATAGAAAAGTGTACCATACCGGCGGCCAAGATGGGGCAGTGCGTCATCAACTGTGAAAGATATGGAGAAGCCATGAACGACGTCATTACAATCATCGAAAACAACCTGTTCTCCTACACACGGGATGAGACCCCTTTGCCAACAGCAACGCCATATTGTTATTCGTAAGATAATTACCGGCTATACTTTCGCACTTTTTTATAAACCAGTATTTTATGCAGTTCTTGAAAATGGATTCCCGCCTTCGCGGGAATGACAGTAAATGGCTATTTTGGCTGTTATATGTCATTCCACAGCCTGCCCCTGGCTTGAACAGGGGCAAGCAGGAATCCAGAAAGTGCGAAACCATAGTTACCGGCTCTTTCTTAAAGTGAATGGGTAAATGAGGTATCCCCCTCCTTCATGCTTGATAGGGCTATTGCAAACTCTGCGCCGCCATCAATGTTTTTGACTGTCAGGCTTCCACCCATATTTGTCTCTATGATGGTCTTTGACATGTAGAGGCCGATTCCGGTGCCCTCTGTTCCCTTGGTCGTAAAATAAGGCTCAAACATCCGGTCCATTACCTTTTCGGGGATACCACCGCCGTTGTCTCTGATGTAGATCACGATCTGCCCTGCTTTTTCATTGCCGGTTATTTCCACCTCGATCAGGCCTTGCGTCTTATCACCGGAGGCTTGCCTGGAGATAATGGCATCCTTGGAATTGTTGAGTATGTTCAGGATCACCTGCTTGAACTCATTGGGATATCCGTTTGCAATGAGCTTCAGGGACTGCTCGGCCTTGAGATAAACATTTATGTTGTTTTTGGTAAATATTGCTATAAACATGGATATTAATTCATCTATGGCGTTTTTTACATCAAACGTTACCTTTTGCCTTGACGGCTTGAAGAAGTTCCTGAAGTCATCCATCGTCTTACTCATGAATTTAACTTGCCCCATTGTTGAATCAATCGTTCTTTCTATGTATTCTTCGTCAACTTCACCAAATTTATAGGCATCTTTCATGTCTTGCACTATTATCGCTATGGCGTTTAGCGGCTGCTTCCACTGGTGGGCGATCAATCCTATCATCTCTCCCATGGCGGCCATCTTTGATTGTTGTATGAGCATCTGCTCCTGCATCTGCCTCTTTGAGGTCTCTTCCTTAACCATGGCGGCAAGATTGCTATTCAGTCTTTTTAGTTCTTCTTCCATGCGTTTGCGTTCCGTGATGTCGGTGGAAACACCACATAGCCCCCATATGTTGCCTTCAGCATCAAAAAGCGGACGCTTTACGGCCCAATAAACCACTCTCTTTCCAATACTTTGCGGTATGGTATCTTCCTCTTGTTCACTTATTTCACCATTTTCAATTACACGTCGGTCATTGGACAAAAATCCTTCCAATGTCTCGGCGGTAAAGAATCTTGAATCGTTGGAGCCAATCAAATCCTCCATTGTGCACTTGAAAAGCTCCAGCGTAATTTTATTGGCATAAACATAACGCAGCTCTTTATCCTTGATATAGATGTATCCGGCAACATTATCCAGGGCATCCAGGAGCCATTTGTTGTATAAGGAGACTTGTTTTAGTTCCTCTTCCATCCTCTTGCGCTCAACCGCCAGGGCGTAAATATAGGCAAGGCGCTTTATGATGTTCAAATCATCGTCCGTATAATCCCTGTGGGCATTTGCCAGGGCAATGTTACCGATCAGCTTGTCTCCCATCATTGCCGGCGCTGCCAGGTATCTCGTCAACCTGATATGTCCTTGGGGGAGACAGCCCTTGTATGCAGGGTGTCCTTGTGGGTGGTTTGTATAAAACGCCTGTCTTGTGTTTAACACGTGTCCCCATAGCGCATTATAGCCATCCTTACCCTTGGGGAGGGCCTGTCTTGTGTGCCTTGTATCAACACTGCATTGTCCGTCTGCCATCATCTCCGTAAAGGTATGATTTACCTGTTCCTCCGTTTTTCTGTCAATCTCCGATACATGCCCGTGCAAGCTGTCAGTCAGCCTCATTGCCTGTCTGTTTACTATAAGCGATATATCAGCGATGTCCTTGTCAGGCGACAGCAGGGCCTCCGATACCTCCGCTATGGCTGATTGAAAATCAAGCTCCCTCTTCATTACCACCTGGGCGCTCTGGACATCGGAGATGTCATGGATTATCGAAAACTTCGATATCGAGCCATCCGTGTTTTTTATCGGGGTATCAAAGTGCGAGTATGTCTTATTGTTCTTCGTACAATACCATTCCCACGTAAGAGTCTTTCCCGCAAACACCTCATCCCTCTTGCACCATGAACACCGACCTGTGCCATCATGGAAGTACTCATAGCACTTGCAGTCATTTACCTCTCCAAATTCCCTGATTATGGCGTTGTTTACAAACTCTATTTCGTAGTCTGCGCTTACTATGTAGACGCCGTCTTGCATTGAATCCATTATCCCTCTGAGCTTGTCTCTTTCGGTCTTGATTGCCTCCACCATTTCCTTCTGCTGGGTGATGTCACGCGCTGTGGCGTATGTCATACCTGCATCGGGGACGGGTGATGATCTCCATTGGATGTGTTTATATCTGCCATCCTTACACAGATATCTGTTTTCAAAGTCTATGGCTGGTATCCCTTGAGAGAGTTTCTTCACTTCGTTCAGAGTCTTTTCTACGTCATCAGGATGGACAAATTCTATAAACGGTCTGGACTTAAGCTCTTCGTCCGTATATCCAAGCGTCTTTCCAAATG